>CALHQV010000174.1 GCA_938038035.1 uncultured Gemella sp.
TATTTTTATAAATATAAAGACTAAGAGATGAATAAAGAAAATACCTCTAGTTTTCTCACAATTCATCTCTTATTTTTATTAAAATACACTACTGAAAGCTATATCTAGGCACTCTCTGATATCCTTTACAGGAACTATCTCAATTCCATCAGGAAAATCAGAATTTTTCATATTTCCTATTGGAACTATTACTCGTTTAAAACCGTGTTTTTTAGCTTCATTAATTCTTTGCTCAATTCTGCTAACTCTTCTAACTTCTCCCGTTAAGCCAACTTCTCCAATGAAACAATCATTCATATTTACAGCCATATCTTTAAAACTAGAAGCCACTGCCATAATTACACCTAAGTCAACAGCAGGGTCATCAATTTTTACTCCACCAGAGACTTTAACGTACACATCTTGTTGCTGTAATAAATAACCAGCTTTTTTCTCTAAGACAGCCATTAATAATATTAACTTATTATATTCTAATCCAGTTGAAATTCTTCGCGGATTATTGAAAGCTGTTGGCGTAGTTAATGATTGTATTTCTACAAGAAGTGGTCTACTACCTTCCATTGTACTAATTATAGTCGCTCCAGCAAGGTTTTTGCTTCTTTCTTCTAAGAACATTTGAGACGGATTCGCCAAGTCTTCAAGACCACTATGTTTCATCTCAAAAATACCAATTTCATTAGTAGACCCAAAACGGTTTTTAACCGCTCTTAGTATTCTATAACTATGTTGACCCTCACCTTCAAAATAAAGTACCGTATCAACCATATGCTCCAACATACGTGGACCTGCGATTGTTCCCTCTTTAGTAACATGACCCACTATAAATATGGCAATATTTAAACTCTTAGCAATTTTCATTAATTGTTGAGTACATTCTCTAACCTGAGTAATACTACCTGGAGAATTTTCCAAATTAGGATTATAAATTGTCTGAATTGAATCAATTACTAAAAACTGGGGCTTTATTTTTTTTACCACTTGATATATTAAATTAAGATCAGTCTGTGCATAAACAAAAAGTTCATCCGTATTATTCTTTAATCTATCAGCTCTTATTTTAACCTGTCTTACTGACTCTTCCCCAGTTACATATAGCACATCATGTTCTTTTGCTAAGTATGCTGAAATCTGTAGAAGTAATGTAGATTTCCCAATACCTGGATCTCCTCCTAAAAGTACCAAAGATCCACCAACAACTCCACCACCAAGAACCCTATTTAATTCACTACTGTCCGTTAGAGTCCTCGGTACATCCTGTGTAGAAACTGATTTTAGTTTCCCAGCTTCTACACGCTCAGTATCGTTTGTTTTTACTTCAAATTCTGTGTGTTTTGTCGCTTTTTTGGCTTCGACTACTTCTTCCATAGATGCCCATTTTTTACAATTTGGACATCTTCCCATATATTTTAAACTCTGGTAACCACAGGCATTACATTCGTATTTTACATTTACCTTAGCCATAACTACCTCTTAGTCTTCTTTACAACAAAACTATCTTTTTTATAATCAATATTGATTATTCCTGTTAATTCAGGATTTTGTAATAGTTCTTCGCTTAGTAAATCTTCAATATTTTTTTGAATACTTCGTTTTAATGGACGAGCTCCGTATTCTTTTATACTACCATCTTCAACTATTTTAGCCATTGCTTTTTTCGTAAGTTTAATAGTAATATTTCTATCTTCTAATCTCTTAGATAGACCATCTATTAGTAATTCAGAAATTTTTTCCAACTCTTCTTTTTCTAGAGTCTTGAAGACGATTATATCATCAATCCTATTTAAGAATTCTGGACGATATTGTTTTTTCAATGCTTCCATCATAGTGTTTTGAACATTCTTATAATCATTCTTAATAGAATCACTACCACCAAAACCTACAAATTTTTGATCATTAAGTTCACTAACACCGACATTTGAAGTCATTATAATAATTGTATTTTTAAAATCGATCACACGTCCTGATGCATCAGTTAAACGTCCATCATCTAATACTTGTAAAAGAATATTAAAGATTGATGGGTGAGCTTTTTCAATTTCGTCAAATAGAACTACTGAATATGGTTTTTGACGAACCTGTTCAGATAATTGTCCTGCCTCTTCATATCCTACGTATCCTGGAGGCGCTCCTACCAATCTACTAATAGAGTGCGGTTCCATATATTCACTCATATCTATACGAATCATATTATCTTCTGAACTAAATAAAGCTTCTGATAAACTTTTAGCAAGTTCTGTTTTCCCTACACCTGTAGGTCCTAGGAAAATAAAACTTCCTATTGGTCTGTTAGGTGCTTTAAATCCGCTTCTTGCTCTTCTAACAGCTTTGGCTAAACTAACTACAGCCTCATCCTGCCCAATAACTCTCTTATGTAAAATTTCTTCTAGTTTTAGCAGTCGTTCACTTTCAGATTCTGTTAATTTTGTAACTGGAACTCCTGTCCAAGCAGCAAGAACTTCAGCTATGTGTTCAGAAGTAATCTTAATTTTATCTTTTGATAAACTATCTTGCCAAGAAATTTTAAATTCTTCGATTTTACTAATTACCTTATTAACTTCATCACGTTTTTTGGCTGCTATTTCAAATTCTTGATTAATAACAGCTCTGTCTTTTTCTTTGTTTAATCGAGTAAGCTCATCTTCATACTCTTTTAATTTATCTGGTGATTTATAATATCTTAGTTTAACTTTAGAACATGCCTCATCTATTAGATCTATTGCTTTATCAGGTAGACATCTGTCTGTAATATAAGTTGTACTTAATTTTACAGCTGAGTCAATAGCTTCATCTAAGATTTCTACATCATGGTGTTCTTCATATTTATGTCTAAGTCCTTCAAGAATCTTAATAGAATCTTCAGTACTTGGTTCTTCAACCTTAATTGGTTGGAAACGACGTTCTAAGGCCGCATCTTTTTCAAAATATTTTCTATATTCTTCAGTTGTTGTAGCACCGATACATTGAATTAAACCGCGTGATAAGGCAGGTTTAAGAATATTTGATGCATCAGCACTTCCTTCACTACCACCAGCTCCTATAATCGTATGAATTTCATCTATAAATAAAATAATATCTCCTGCATCTTCAATCTCTGCAATTATATTTTTTAATCTCTCTTCAAATTCACCACGATACTTAGTACCAGCTAGTAATGTACCCATATCTAATACCATTACTCTCTTTCCTAATAAATTACTAGGAACATTCTGCGAGACGATTCTTTCTGCTAAACCTTCAACTATCGCTGTTTTTCCTACTCCAGGTTCTCCAATTAATACAGGATTATTTTTAGTACGTCTATTTAAAATTTCGATCATACGCGTAATTTCTTTATCACGTGCTAATACAGGATCTAATTTATTATTAAATGCATCTCTAGTTAAATCTTTTGCTAAAGAATTTAGTGTTTTAGTTTTTGAGGAACTATTCTCAGATTCTGCAATCTTTTTAAATCCTTCATACAATTTAGATACCAATGCGTGATTTTTTTTCACTAAATCAAATAATTCATCAACTAAACCATCGACATTTATCCCTAATTTATCAGTTAATAAACGCACTGCTGTTCCAGTCTCTTCTTCAAGTAAAGATAATAACAAGTGTTCACTAGTAACAACAAAACTAGAAGTATCATCTGCATATCTTTGACTATTTTCTATCGTTCTAACTGCTCCATTTGTATAATCTATTTTCATTAAAACATTACGATAAAAATCCGTTCCCTCTAATTCTGCTTCATAAAAGTCTACTACATTTTTTCTAAAATCATCATAGTAAACACCATGCCTGTTAAGCATTTTACAAGATATAGTATTTTGCATACTCAACATAGCCAATAATAAATGTTCTGTTCCTACAGCTTTAACTCCAAAATCATTTGCTTCTTCTTTTGCTGTTGTTAATACCATAAGGGCTGTTTCATTAAATCTTATATACATAACATCATCCCCTTTTATTATATTTTATATTTGTTAAGAATCTTATTGTCAGATCCTTTATATTTGCTTTGGTTTGATTAATCATTTCTTCAGCACTATTTTCATCAATACAATCTAAAAATTGATTATGCACCGCTGTAACAATTTCTAAACTGTCTATAAAATGATTATAATCAAATTTATCGATATACTCTTTATCCAGTAGTATTTTAGCTAATCTAATAGCCTCATCTACTTCAACAATCTCATTCTCTACTGTCTCAATTAAATAATCAATGTAGTCTTTATTTGCGTGAAGAGTTATTTTGGTGATTCTGATGAATCCACCTCCACCTCGTTTACTCTCAATTATAAATCCGTGTTCTGGTGTGAATCTTGTCTTTATTACATAGTTTAATTGAGATGGTACACAGTCAAATTTTTGTGCAACGTTACTTCTTTTTATAATTATATGATCTTCTGAAGCCTCGTTAAATAAGCCCATAATATATTGTTCAAGTATATCAGTCATATTACTATTATTCATAAGAGCACCTCCTTAATTGACTAAAATTGACCTTTATTAAATTATACTACATCTACAATATTTTGTACACAAAAAACATTGATTTTTAGGCATATATAAATAAAAATGAACGACTCAAAAATCATGATTTTAAAAATCTATTCTTCCTGAGTCATTCATTATAATTCTATTTTCTAATTAAAGTATTTAGATTAAAATATTTATCTCTATTAGTTAGTTGTTTTTTAGTTTTGATTTTCTATTAAAAATCAGATTCATTACAATCGCAACAATTGTTCCTAATACAATACCACTATCAGTAAACATACGGATAAAACTTGGTAATTGAGCAAATGCTGTAGGGACTGTTGTTACACCTAATCCTAGACCTACAGAACAAGCAATTATCATCAGATTTTCTTGTTTGGCAAAATCAGTATTCCCTAACATTTTTACACCATATGCAAGTACCATACCAAACATACTAATCATTGCCCCACCCAGCACTGGTTGAGGTACGATTGTAGCTAAAGCACCAATTTTAGGAATTGATCCAAAAACTAAAAGTAAAAGTACCATTACATACATTACTTTTTTACTTTTCACTCCTGAAATTTGTACAAGACCTACGTTTTGAGAATAAGTAGTATATGGAAATGCATTTACTAATGATCCAATCATAACCGCTAATCCTTCTGCTAAATATCCTCTTCTTAAATCTGGTTCTTTAACCTCTTGATTACAGATATTTCCTAGGGCATAATATACACCAGTCGATTCAATCATACTAACTATTCCAACTATAACAAATGTTAAAATCGCGCTTATATTGAATTCAAAACTAGCGAACTTAAACGGTGTTGGATGTTGGAACCAACCTGCTTGAGTAACTTCTGTTAAACTTACCATCCCCATAAAACTAGCAATAACGGTTCCTGATACTAAACCTAATAAAATTGCTATTGATTGAATAAATCCAGTAGTAAATTTATAAATTACTAAAATAATTGCAAGCGTAATACATGCCAATACGATATTTTTTGGATTTCCAAAATCTTTAGATCCTTGTCCTCCTGCAATATAGTTCATGGCAACTGGTACTAATGTAATACCTATAATTGTAACAACACTACCAGTAACAACAGGTGGGAATAACTTAGCCACCTTAGCAAAAAATGGTGCTATACCAACTACCACTAATCCTGAAACAAAAATTGCTCCATACATAGTTGGTAACCCTGAGCTATTTCCTATAGCTATCATCGGCGCAACAGCTGTGAAAGTACATCCAAGAACAACAGGTAAACCAATTCCTGTAAATTTACCTTTATATACTTGTAAGAATGTTGCTACCCCACACATAAAAATATCAACTGACACTAAATAAGTTGTTTGTTCTGCTGAAAGACCTAGACCTCCAGCAACAATTATCGGTACAATTACCGCTCCTGCGTACATCGCTAGTACGTGCTGTAAACTTAAAATAAAAGTTTTCAAGATTCTTTTCTCCTTAGTTATATATTATTTTTGACAAATATAACTATATAAATACAAAAAATCACCTATAATTACTTATAGGCGATTTAAAAATTCTACTACAAATAGTTGGGAGTGACTCAAAAATCGTGATTTCGGGGAAATCGATTTTGTCGAGTCACCCCCGCACAGTTTATTAGATATCTAAAAAGCTTTTATAAAGCGATTTTAGATATCAATAAACCACTGCGTCTATGAGTTTTCTTGTAAACTTTTTTAAAATCTAGGATTTTTGGGCCAACTCCAATAACATTATAATAAGAATGCCCATAGTCATCAAATTTACGGTCTGATGGTAGAAACTTGCAAGCCATATTCTTGCCTTTATATGTGCTATATTTTGTCTGTACAATATATAATAACAATTTTCAAAATGATTTTCAAGTGTTATCTGTTTTTTCTTTTAAATTTTCATCGTTAATTAAAACTCATACTATACATATACTAATTATTTATTCTATTACCTTTAATTTACCTCTAAAGTCATCTAAACTTGAATACCCTTTTTCTTTCATTACTTCTTGAAGTTCTTTAGTTAGTCTAGCAAAAACTGAAACACCTTCTTTATGCAGAGTAGTTCCCACTTGCACTAAATCAGCACCACAAAGAATATGCTCAAATACATCTTTACCATTTATAATGCCACCAGTTCCTATGATTTTTATACTAGGATTCAAGCGTTCTCTAAATGCTCGAACATTAGCTAATGCTGTTGGTTTAATATATTCTCCACCTAGTCCACCAAATCCACCTTTTGGCTTAATAACTACTTGTTCCTTGTCTAAATCAATATATAAACCATTCCCTACACTATTTACACTATTCACATATGTAAGAGGATATTTATTAAGAATTTTAGCCATTTCATCAAAATGAGCAATATCGAAATACGGAGGTAGTTTTACCCCAATAGGTTTTGTAAAGAATGTGAATACCTCAGCTAATAATTTATCTGTAAGTTCAAAATCATAAGCAATCTGAGGCTTTCCTGGTACATTTGGACATGATAAATTAAATTCAGTTACACCTTCATATTCACTTTCTTGAATTTTCTTTAATAGAGCAATATTTTCGTCATAACTCATACCAGTTACCGATAAAAACTGTAATTTTGCACCTGCTCTTTGACGTTCAATAACATAGTCTAAATAATAATCTAAACCATTATTAGGCAACCCCATTGAATTTATACTCCCTAAAGCAGTATCATAATATCTAGGCTCAGGATTACCTTCTCTATAGTCACGAGTTGCAGTCTTAGTAACAAATGCCCCCGCTTCACTATTCGCTAATTCATCTAGTTCCACGATCGTCATACAGTGTACCCCTGATGCATTCATTAATGAATTAGATAATTCGACATCTAAAAAATTAGTTTTTAACATTCTTCATACCTCCTATGTATACTAACAACAGTTTATCATAAAATAAACTTGATAACCATTGATAAAACCAGTTTTAGTTATATTTTAATAAAAAAGAAGAATTTCAGAAAATCAATTTTTTCTAATATTCTTCTTTATAAAATTAGTAATTTCCATATCTAAAATAAACAATTCTTAGTTATACTTCTAAATGCTTAATTATATCTAGATACAAATTGTCCATCTTAGGTAATATTTCTTTTATTCTATCAGAATGTTCTTCTTTTAACCATGAAGTAGGTTTTTCATATAATACTTCTGTATTATCCTCTCTCTTAATAAGTAATAATTTTAGTGGTAGGTTAAAACTTAGATAAAAATCATCTTGCATTAGTAATGTTCCTACTTTTGGATTACCAAATACTACATATTGAATATCTTCTAATTCTAAACCAACATTTTTAGCATATTCTCCTTGATTTATATTTAAAAACTGGTGAATGTTGTTTTTTTCTAAATATTCATCTACTTTTGATCTTACATTGACAAACTCATCATTAATTAGATATTTTTCCATAATTTACCTCTTTTTTACTATTATTAAATTCATTTGCTTTCATAATACACTAATTATCTACTTTTGTCATCAATTTAGTTTTATAGAAAATAATAGTATTTTCATTTAAGAGGTTGTACTTCAGAATTCATCCATGTACTATCCATTAATTTCATCAATAACTTCTTTTAACAACTCATATGAATGATGTTGAGCTTCTTCATCATAAATATATGAATTTATCATTAATTCATCAAAATCTACCCTACGTTTTAAATCTAAAATCTGATTTTTCACGGTTTCCTTACTTCCAATAAATGAAATTTTTGTCATCTGAGAAACCACAGATTTCTCATGATCAACTATCTCATCATGTTCAAATGCAATTGGACCAAAATGTGGTACTTTAGTTGTAGCGATATAATTTTTCCATACCGCTTCTTCTGATTGTACCGGAGGAACCATTCCTTGAGGATTACTTGTAATGATATTTAAAAATGATTGAATCTGAGTTGTTGATAATCTTTTTGCTTCTTCATCGGTATCTGCAACAACTGCATTAGCACCTAAAATTACATACGGCTCACTTAAAACTTCTGAAGGTTTAAAGTAATGTCTATAAATTGCTACTGCATTTTCCATCATAGCTGGAGCAAAATGTGATGCAAATACATAAGGTAGTCCTAGTTCAGCAGCTACATATGCACTATCAGTACTAGATCCCAGAATATATAATGGAACATCAAGCCCGGCTGCTGGATATGCATGAACAGGTCGCTTATCTTTAAAATACTCTGACAGTTCTACAACTTCTTTTTTAAAATCCATCTCTCTATTAGTATTTCTTCTAATAGCACGCGCAGTGTTATAATCAGTACCCGGTGCTCGACCTAAACCTAAATCAACTCTATCTGGATATAAAGTTTCCAAAGTTCCATATTGTTCTGCAACTATATATGGACTATGATTAGGTAACATCACACCACCCGAACCTACTCTAATATTACTAGTGTTATCTAGTGTACGTTGGATTAATAACTGCGTTGCGCTACTAGCTACACTTTTCATATTATGATGTTCTGCAATCCAATATCTTTCATATCCTAATTCATCAGCCTTTTTAGCTAATCTAATCATTGCATCTATTGCATCTTTAAAGTTTTCTCCTTGTCTTAATGGAGCTAAATTTAAAATTGAAATTTTCATAGTTTTTCACCTCTATTTATTTACCATTTTTAACAACTCATCTACAGCTACAATTCCTAGTTGATTTGCTGCAAGAGGACTGTCTCCAGTTATTAAGTTTCTATCTATATGAACCTGACCGCTTATTGCTTCATTTACTATTTTCGCACCCAAACTTTCTAGCTTTTCTGCTAATAACCATTTTAATTTTCCTGGCATATAGCCAATTTCTTGGTTTGCTCCCTCATCTATACTATCTGGGAAAACAGTCATTTCATAATTTTTAAATAAAAACTCTGATTCATCAATATTTCCTGAAATTAGTGCAGCAGGTCCATGACATAGTGTTATGATTTTTTTATTTTCTTTAATTGCCCATTTAAGAACCTCTTTTACTTCACTACTTTCAGGTAAGTTAATCATTGCACCATGACCACCTGGTATGAAAACACCTGAATAAGGTGAATTTTCTGAAGTAATATTCTCCAAAATTCTATCTAATTTAACAGGATTCTCAAATTTTTCTATATATTTATTATAAAGCTTCATAACATTCTCATCTTTTTCTGGCATTGCCCACATCTCTAATTTTACAGAATTTCCTGATAAAGTAACAATATCTATCTCAAATCCAGCACCATCGATATGTAACATTGGTAATAATGTTTCTACAGGATGATTACCTGTCGAAAAATACTTCCCATTAGACATTTGTAAGTATCTTTCATCTGACGCTATCATTAAAATTTTATTCTTTTCCCCCCTATACGTGTTTTCAAATTTAAAACCATCAAAATTTGTTACAGGGCTTGTATATATACTTAAGGAATAATTTGATGGGAAATATGCGTTATGTTCTGCTCTATCTTTTACAGGTTGATTTGTTAAGTTTGTCATTTTAATTCTCCTAACTTTTATCCAAAAATATTTGCTTGCACAAACAAGTACATTAGTAAAATATAAAAATCAAAATAATAAATTCTGATTTTATATTTTATCACTATTTCTATTTAATACATCTGTAACTATACTCGTAGTATTTTCTAGGTACTTTTTTCCTTTAGGTGTTAATTTGATACATACACCTCTCTTATCCTCAGCAGAAGAAAATCTTTCTATAACACCACACGTATTCTCAAATTTAGCTAACATTCTTGATGTTGCACTTAAACTTAATGAAATCTTAGTACTTAAATCTGTCATTCTTAATATATTTCCTTCGGTTTCATTCAAGTAATGTAAGCTATAGTATTCATTTAAAGTTATTGGATGCTCTCCTTTTGATAAGGCATCTTCTAATTCAGTACTTATTTGTTTCATATTATTATGAAATGCTATCCACTTATTTACTACTTCTTCATTATTCATTTGTCACCTCTTAATTTACTTGCGTTTGCAAGTAAATTAATATTACTACTTTTATTATTAATTGTCAATAAAACTATCTTTTCTTATTACTACTAGATAAAAATATCCTTTTGTTCTAAATTTTCAATGCACTCATCATAGTATGCTGCATCATGTTCTTTATAAATCGGCTTATTTATTTTACATTCTTTTAGATCGTTGTGAGGAGCACAAACTTTTCCTCTATAATTTTTATCAAGCCATTCTTCACTAACATTATAGCCTCTATTCTTCATCTCCCGCATGATTAATTCATGATACTTGAAAAGTAAAAATGGTTTGTGTTCAAATACATAATCTACCGTTGCATGTTTCTTACCCCAACCATTTCCTCTTAATGCACAACACTCTCTATGCTGACCTAAAAGTTGTTGCCTTGGTAGTTTAGATATTAGTTCTTCATGCCAAAGTCTCATCTTGTCCTCCATTAATAAAAGCAGATTCTTCCAAATACTTATTTGGATATTTATTTAGAAGATATTTTATTTCCTTTATCAAATCTTCTTTTTCATATTTATTATTATGGTAATCTTCAATCATTTCAAAAAATTTGTCTTTTTCTTCTTTTGTTGCATATTTTTTAAAATATCCCCAGACATGATGAAGTGCATTCGTTCCTTGTCCTTTATCTTCTGGTAAACTTATTGCTTGATTTATAAGTTCACTCACTTTACTCAGTGATACTTCTTCTTGCTTTAAATATGTTCTAATTTCTAAGTATATTTTACTTGAATAGCTTAAAACAAGATATTTATTTTTTGCCCATAACTTTTGACATCTAATTCTTTCTTCTTTATTATTCATTTTATCCTTTCAAAAACAGTTTATTTTTAATATCCATATTATATTATATCTTATACTTTTTTACTACATATTGATATCGTACTGTATAAAAAAAGCTCCTTATTAAGTTATGTCTTAATAAGGAACTTCATATTAGATTTTTGTTGTATTAAATTTAACCCTGTTCTTTTGGTTTGCTAAGTCCATTTTTATACGCAATAAATTTAATAGATTGTCATTGTCAATCGATACTTTTCCTGAGTCATCTACTTGAATAGCAAGGTATTGTTTTTCTTTTGCCAAATAATCCATACCTTGTAAATCCACGTATCCATCACCTTTGAAATCAACTGATGCCAAGTAAAAAATAAATTTAGAAAATCCTTTTTCTGCAGTATTTTTACTTGTTGCATTCATTTGAGCTAATGGCTCAAAAAATGTTTTGTAGTTTGGTTTATAAGTAGCTTTAACCGTGTATTGATATGTATCGATAGTTGGGGCAATTAAAGATAAGTAAACAGTATTACCCTCAACTTTATAATCAATAAAATCATAAGCTCCAGCTTTACCATAAGCATTACCATTAACTTTTAATATCATAGGACCATATTCATTCATATCGTAATTAATATTTTGATATTTAAAATTAACATTTTCTTCCGATGGAGTCATGGATTGTTTTAAATCATTCCAAACTTTTTTATACATTTCTCTTTGATTATTGAATCCTGCTGCTTTAACAATAACATCGATATTTTCTTGGTTTACATAAAAAGCATCAACAACTTTAAGCGCTTCTTGGACTTTTTTATCAGTTATGGTTTTACGTTTTTCTTCCAATTTACTCTGAGCTCGCTTTAATCCAGTTAAGTCGTGATCAAAACTTTTTCCAGTATTCTGCTCAATATAAGTACGTTTAGAAACAACGGGTGAAACTTTAGCATTCCAATCAAAATCTTTACCTGGTCCTTCAATACTTTTATGTTTTTGCTCACTATGCTTATATTCAGTTGATTGTTTAACACCACAACCAACTACACCAATAGATAACAATGTTGCTACTGAAATTAATAAAATATTTTTCTTCATATACTTTCCTCCTAATTAACTATATAATTATAGTCACTGTAATTATAACATAATA
>CALHQV010000175.1 GCA_938038035.1 uncultured Gemella sp.
AAATCAGGTACTAATTATTCTTTAAATACTAGTTATATTTATAACAGATCATGGAATGGCGTAGAATGGGGATCGGGGTATAATGCCATCTTTTCAGGAGATAAGAATCTAAAAACAGTTACTTTTGAAGATGGAATTTCAGAAATTATTAGTGAATTGTTCAGAGGAACGGGTATTAATAAGATTGATTTGCCAAGTAGTGTTACAAGGATTGGCTCTGCGGCATTTGCTAATTCTGATTTAACTACGATTAACTTACCGTCATCATTATCTGAAATTCAGGATTTTGCTTTTGCAAATACTAAGCTTAAAGAAATTACCATTCCAGATAGTGTTGAAAAGATTGGTTATGGAGCATTTGATTCTGTTGAAACTCTAGATAAAGTTACTTTGCCTGCAAATTTAAAAGAGATCTCAAGTAAGACTTTCTATAAGACAAATATAGCTAAGATTACAATTCCAGAATCAGTATCAAGTATTGGAGGAATTGCTTTCGCAGATACTCCTTTGCAGAGTATTACGTTACCAAATAACTTAATATCAATAGGACAAAACGCTTTTTCAGGTACACAACTAACCAATGTTACCCTACCTTCAAAATTAAAGACACTAGAAACTGAAGCTTTTGGGGAAATTGCAACTCTAGTTTCTGTAAATATCCCATTGAGTCTTGAGAGTGGTTATAATGCTTTTTCAAATAGTAAAAAACTGGAAAATGTAATCTTTGAAGATGGTCGTGAAAATATTCCATCGGGTCTTTTAAGTAATATTGGGATTAAAACATTTACTCTGCCTTCTACAATTAAAACAATAGAATATTCTGCCTTTGCTCAAAACGATTATTTAAGTGAAATTATTTTAAATAATGCCTTGGAAGCCATTTATGAAAGTGCTTTCGCTAATACAAATTTAAAACATGTTAAATTACCTGATAGTTTGACTTATTTGGGTAGGAGAGCCTTTGAAAATAACCATTCACTCACAGAAGTGATTTTTCCCAAACAGTTGAGAGCTATTTCTGAGAATGCTTTTGCTAATACAGGACTGACTAAATTAGAAATTCCAAGTAATATTGAGGAAATTCATTCAGGTGCTTTTTACAATACAAAATTATCTGACTTATTTTTATCAGAAGGGATTCAACGAATTGCTTCGTCAGCTTTTGTTGGTAATCAGTTGAAGGTGATAGAGTTACCGGCTTCTTTACAATATTTAGGCAGTTCAGCTTTTGGAAATAGTAGTAAGCTTAGAGTCGTAAAAATCAAGTCAAATATAAATCTTGATAGATATTATGATGTTAACACAATATCACCGTTTACCTATCAAAATTATTATGGTGATGAAATATCTAAACAAAGACCTGAGAGTATCTTTGTTAATTTTGAAGGTGGCGTTAGCAAGGTATCAGACTATCTTTTTAACGGTGTAACACCTGTAAAATCAGTGACATTTAAAGACAATATTAATCTTACCGAAATTGGGGCTCACGCTTTTGATGGAACTAGTCTTACGTTCTTAACTTTACCAGATACTGTAGAAACGTTAGGGGAGTACGCTTTTGGAAATATTAACACTTTAAATAGTGTTAATATTCCTGAAAAATTAACAACAGCAGATAGAGCCTTTGCAGGCAGTAAGAAATTGAATGAATTGCGTAATAAAATTGAGGGTATCCGTATACCTGATGGTATGTTTGAAAACACAGGTTTGACAACCTTTATCGTACCTTCAGGGATTAAGGAAATTGGTAAATATGCATTCCGAAATAATAAGTCTATAGCTATAAGTTTTGACGGCCCACAAGAAGGTTTTAAAGATGTTATTCTACCTGTTGGTTTAACAAAAATTGATTCACGTGCCTTTGAATCAACGGAGATAGATTATTATGATATTCCAGATACTGTCAGTGAGATTGGAGATGGAGCATTCCGATTTAATCCTAATTTAAAGAGCATAAAGCTACCTTCTGAGTTAAAAGAATTAAAAGGTTACCTTTTTGAAGGAAACAAAGGGATGAAACTACTAGTTATTCCAGACAAAGTTGAGAGTATTGATACCAATGCTTTTGTTAATATGGAAGGGTTGGAAAATGTTTATATTCCTGCAAGTGTAACGAATATTGGAGAAAACCTTATTGCAAACAAGGACAAGGTAACATTCCATGTTGTAGGTGGTTCTTATGCCGAGACTTATTTGAAAGCTAATGGTTTTAAGACAGTAGCAGTAGGTGATGATTACAAGCACTACAACGATAGTATTGTGACAAGAGGTCATTTACTAACAACATCTCAGAATCTAAAATTTTCTGGAGACCTTTCGCTTCGTTTAGAATACGAATTAAAGACAGCAGGTCGTAACATCACAGATACAGAGATTGTTATCACACTGCCAGATGATAAGGTAAGTTTTAATTCAGCAAACCCTATTGTTAAAAAAGGTACGATTTCAGGAAAAAATAAAAATGTTTTAACATTGAAGGACATAAATTCATTAAAAGGAACTTTTGACTTTAATGTTAAAACGACAGCGGAAGAATTAACCTATTTAGATATCGTCGCACAAATTCGTTATAAGGAAGATGGTATTCAAAGAGCAGAGCTTCTAGGACATATAAATGAAGAAATGCCGTATTTGACTATAAATGTTAATGATTATATATCTAGCAATTCGTTAACAGTATCTGGGAAGACTAAGCCAAATACCAAAATTAAGTTAGCTGTTTTTGATTCATCTGAAAGGATTTTAGAAACAGTCTCTAAAGAGGATGGTAGTTATAGTGCAGTAGTGCCAGTAGATGTTTCAAAATTATCAAGTGATGAAAACTCTTTAAGAAAAATCGTATTAACCGTTATTTCAGAAATTTCACGGGATAACATAATTGCTAAAAGCAAGACTATATTATATCAATCATCTGCCCCACGTCTAAAATCATTTATTATGAAACATCATGGACAATCGTTTGATTTAACTGATGGTAAGCCAAATAATAATGTAATTTTCCGACCAGGAGAAAAGTTTGAATTTGAAGTGGAGTTGGAGAATGATAAAAATGTTTCTAGAGTTTCTATAAATACATCTCGAAATAATAAAGATGGAGTTATTCATTTAAGTAGACAGTCTAATCCTCATTTATTCAAATACAAAGGCTTTTTCGATGTAAATGGTATAAGAGATGATTTCATTCCAAAAGATTTTGTCATCAATGTTGGAACGGTTAACAATCGAGATAGTGATGGAGATGGTCTAATCGACTCGGATAAAGTAAAGGAAACGGATAAGATAGTAATCAGTAACAATAATCCTATAATTGCCGATAAACATAACAATAGTTGGGATGTGTCTGATAGGGATTTGTTGATTTTCTCAGGTTTAGCTTATCTTTCTCCAAAAGAATTAGAGAAATTATTACCTAAAAATGGGGAAACAGAAGTATCACAATTTAATTTTGATGAGTTAAAATCAGATAACAAACCGAAAACTCAATTCTACGGTTTAAATCTTGTGTCTACAGACAGAGGCTTATTCTCTAATTGGATATTTGTTAAACAACTGCAAAATGCTTTTAAGGAACCTGAGATAGCAGGAGATGATAAATTTGTTGGCGACTATCATTCCACAGTGTCATACTTTATTGATAAAAATAAAAAGAATATCATTGTTGCTTTTAGGGGAAGTGAAGAAGTAGGTGAAGCCTT
>CALHQV010000176.1 GCA_938038035.1 uncultured Gemella sp.
TTTTTGAGGGCCATAATTTCCAAAACGTGTTGCTTTTTCATCCTTAACCCATCCAACAATATTACTAATTATTTGATTTATTTCTTTTGCATCAGTTCTCTTCATAAATCGTAAATCACCTTTTAAGCACTCCTCATATACTTCTACGGCACACACTTTTTGCCTGAATACCATCTGATCACCTTTATCAAAATCACCAGATAAAATATTTAATCTTGAACTTTTATCAAGCGAATACCAGTTTTCGGTAATAGGTTTATCAAGGTAATCACGAATTAAACCTTCTTTTGCATTTGATTCTTTATGGTGTTCCCGTGCCACATTGGCCAACTCTTCGGCCTCCTTACTAAGTTGCAAGCTTTCACCCATTAGAAATAATGCGTAAGCCTCGGCCCACACCTGGTCAACCTCTTTTGGTAAATCGTCCCAAACACTTTTTTTAATCTCACCTATACAAATATCAATAGGCCAAAAACGTCTATTTCCAGTTGGATCCTTTAAAAATTCATCGTCATTTGAAGTCCCGTAGAAAACACATCTTCTTGGATATTTGCTTGTTCGTCTTCCATAAGCTTCTCTGTATATATCTTCTCTTTTACTCAAGAATTGCTTGATTGCATTCGTATCATGCCTATTCATAGCAGTAAGTTCTCCTACCTCTACAATCCAGCTTCCCTGGATAAGTTCAGAAGCCTCTTTACCTTCAAAAGTTTGTAAGCTGTCGTTAAACCATTCTTTACCTAATATTGAAAAGAAAGTACTCTTACCAACTCCTTGTGGCCCAGCTAAAATTGTCATTACATCAAATTTAACTCCACCAATTATGGCCCTGGCCACTGCAGCCACTAAACTTTTTCGAATTGCCTCTCTAGAAAATACATTATCAGCTGCACCAAAATAATCAATAAGTAGATTATCTATCCTAGGTACACCGTCCCATTGTAATGATGTTAGATATCTTTCAACATAATTAATTCGATTACCATCACTTACTATTAATAATGCTTTGTCTTGCTTATCCTGGCCCGTTATTTTATAAACAGTTTCAAGATATCTAGAAAAAGAAGCATCGTCCACTTCAGACCAATCTCTATGATCTTTATTTGGATCATAATGTTTGTCCCAAGGAAGTTGGCCAAAAACTAATCCTCGATTACTAAAAATATCAATCGCAATTTTATCTTTTAAGTTTGGATCATTTTCCAGTATCAAAACTATATTATTAATAGTCTTTTGAATTTTACCTTCTTCACTTCTTTCAAGTTGTGAAAGCCAGTTTAATTCATCTTCAGCTTGATTATTTTCATCATTTCCAACGATGTTAAAAACATCTTTAGCGTTGGCCACCATTTCACTATTCATCAAAGCTGCTACATTAGCATCTTCAAGAGCTAGTTTTTTCATGGCCGTGTAAGATGGATATTTGCTTACAGGAGTTCCGTCTTTTACGTTCTCATCCAGGTTGTTAAATTTATGTATTCTTATTAGGTCAAAAGCATTAACAAGTTGGCCACAACATGGATCAGTTGCGTGATGTGAGTATAGGAACTTGTTATCATAAAGCACCGCTCCTCCAGAAGTACTACCTCCTGTGAAAGTATATCTATCAGGAGTGGCCGTTGCTTCATACAAAGCTGGGATAAAAGTTTGGATGGCCGTTGTGATATCATAAACTTTACAAAATGAACCAACTAATCCATTTTTAGTTAGTGGATCTTGTTGTCTGGCCAAAAGTTGTTTTTGTTTAGTATCTTGTCCTGGGACGTGTGGCCACGTTGAAATATCGGTCCAGTCAGCATACATATTAAGAACACCAAGTCGACTACAAAATTGGCCTGGATAAAACTGGAATATGTACTCACTATCCACAGAACAAGATGGATAATACATAAAACGGTTAACTTCAAAGGTAGTTGGATCACAATTTTCAATCCCTAACAAACTACCTAATTTTCTAGCTATTGGTTCATATTCATCAGGAGTACAGCTTTCATCAAGAGGAATAAGCACCCTAAGTCTAGGTGTATAATTGCTGTGTTTTCTAGTTGAATAAACAACAGCAGTACACCCAAGCGAACCTACTCTTTTCAAAATGTCATCAGTCATATTTGGTTGTATATTATCTAAGTCTAAACACACAACATCACGACTGATTATGTTTGTTGCTTTTCTTCGGCCATCTAAAAGCTTAGCACCTGTGAAGCCCCCAACATCTTTCAAATTATCTTGATCCGATTGTTTCATCTTGAGAAATTCATCATATTTCTCTTGAGTTCTAACAGGAGATTTTAAAGTTTCAACAAAGTCAAGCCAACTAATATCTGTATTTTGCCAAATAGTTGCTTTTCTGTGATTTGCTTTAGCAATTCCTAATAATCTATTTGCTTGCACTTTTTAACCTCCTTTCTAATCTTTCATATAATATTTAGTCTCAAATCCAGCACCTTTTAGCACTAATCCAGGAGCCCAAGGAATAGGCTCGGCCAAAATATTATTTACATCTTCTAGTTTTTCATCATCATAAGCATCTATCACCACTTCATCGTGAATATGCATAACAACATCATAATTTTTTTCGTATAATCTCAATAATGTTTCCGCAAGGCAATCTCTCGCTATTGCTTGAACAATATTCTCGACTAGCTTTCCTCCATAAGTTGAGTTAACTTCCCATTTTTTAGTAGTTTGGTTAACTCCGTAATAATGAAGTGCATCTTTTTCAAATTGGTTTAATTTTAGAAAAGGCTTAGGATAATATAGTGAACGGCCACTAGGTAATTTAATTGATATAAAATCAAGTCCATACATCATATCCCATTCACGTTGAATCTCAAGTCCTCTCACATATTGAGTACCATTGCCATTCATAGCTTGAATTACAGCATCTCCAACTGCATACCACAAGCGAACAATGTTCTTATTAGCTTCTCTCCAACGAACTTTAATATCCGTAAGTTCTTCACTAGTAAGCCCCATTCTATCAGCCCCCATTGCTATTAAAGCTGATTCACCGCCTTGATATCCTAATGCTAATGTTGCTACTTTACCACGTTGCCTTAAGCTATATTCAGGATTCCCTTTTGAGATTTTATCAATCGGCACATTAAACATCTGACTTGCTGTTGCTTCGTAGATTTTACCGTGTGTTGCGAATACTTCATTGACCCACTCTTCACCAGCTAACCAAGCAATTACACGTGCTTCAATGGCGCTAAAATCACTTATTATAAATTTATCCTTACTAGCAATAAATGCTGTTCTTACTAGTTGGCTTAGAGTGTCAGGTACATTACCATATAGAAGTTTTAACGCTTCATAATTACCATCTTTTGCAAAACTTCTGGCAGTATCCAGAGTATCAATATAGTTTCTAGGTAAGTTTTGAACCTGCACTAATCTACCAGCCCAACGTCCAGTCCTGTTAGCTCCGTAAAACTGTAACAACCCTCGAACTCTATCGTCCTTACACATCGCATTTTCCATTGCCGAATATTTACTGACGCTAGTTTTTCCTAACTGCTGCCTTATCTCTAAAACTCTTTTAACTTTTAATGGCAGGTTATCTCTTGATAATAAATCAGAAATAACATCTTTTGTT
>CALHQV010000177.1 GCA_938038035.1 uncultured Gemella sp.
CATAAAACTTTAAACTTCCTATCTCTAAACTTTTTCCAACAAAAATATAAAATATTATGATATAATTATAGTAAACGAATTCAAATAATGGAGGTCTATTATGCCACGTATAGTTGCTAGAGGATTTAAAAAAGAAGATTTAAAAAAAGTTAGTGCTGAGCTTTTCGATACTATTGCTGAAATAATCGAAAGACCACGTGAAGCTTTCACATTAGATTTAGTTGAAAGTGTTGCTATTCTTGATGGAGAAGAAATCAGTAGAGCAAACCTTGAAATCGGATGGGTTCACCGCCCTGTAGAAGTTTGCGAAAAAGTTGCTAATGCTGTTAATGAACTTTTCAAGCCACTTGGTTACGAAACAGTAATGATTTCATTCAAAGATATTGACTTAGCATACGAATTTGTATTCAAAAAATAATATTAAAAAAGGAGTGATTTAAAAATCTAGATTCAGTTAAATCTGATTTTTTTAATCACTCCTTTATTATATTATCCTTTTACTTGAGTTTCATACATTTTTTTGTAACTTCCCCCAAAAGCTAATAATTGTTCGTGTGTTCCACTTTCAATTACCTTCCCTTTTCTAAGGACATAAATCATATCGGCATTTTTTATCGTCGATAGTCTATGGGCTATTATAAGGGTTGTTCGCCCTTGTTTTAATTCTTCTATAGCTCGACTAACATTTTGTTCTGTTTCACTATCAATATTGGCCGTCGATTCATCAAGAATCAGAATCTTAGGATCTTTAGCCAAGGCTCTAGCTAAACAGATAAGTTGCTTCTCACCTGTTGAAAAATTATTTCCACCTACTTCTACTCTTGAATCCAACGAGCGATTTTCTAATATGAAATCTCCTCCAACTCGAGATAAGGCCTCTCTGGCAATCTTTTCATCATTTGAAGTAGTAATATTTTCGAGTAAGGTACCTTCAAATAAAAATGAATCTTGAAGTACTATAGCAGTTTTTTCTCTTAGGTATTCCTTACTATAATCATTTATATTTCTACCATTGATTAAGACATTACCTTTAGTCGCACTATAGAACTTAACAATTAGATTCATTATAGTACTCTTACCGCTTCCCGTATGACCCACAAAGGCTACAGTTTGATTTTCTTTAATTTCAAGATTTAAATCACGAAGCACATAAAAATCATCTTTATAAGAAAAATACACATCTTCGAATTTAATATTTCCTCGGAAATCATCCTTAGTAATATCTTTATGATTATCTTCCTCAACTTCTAACTTAAGTATCTCTTGAATATTTATAGCTGCACCTTGTGCTCTTATATAATTAGAAATCCCCATCGTAAAGTCAGCGATTCTATAAATTATATCGGTAGTATAATTTATAAATAAATAGACCATTCCCAATGTAATGCCATAAACATTATTAAAGTGTGAATACGAATAGTAATAAACAATACCTATGAAGATTACAATTCTAAATACTCCTGTTATATTATGCAGTAATAGACTATCTACTAGATTTAATTTTTTCCAATATTTATAACGTTCTTCATTATGCTTATTCCAATCTTCAATACTTTCTTTTTCTTTATTAAAAGCTTTGATGATTTCTAAATTTTGATAATTTTCATTTATTATCCCATTACTTTGTGAAAATTTACGTCTGTATCCTTTAATACTATCTATAGATAACTTGTTATAAATTTTTAAAACTACAAACATTACTGGGAATAATGCTAGCATAAATAATCCAAAACGTACATCTACATAAAATAGAACAGCATAAGAAAAAATAATCTTAAGTGCAATTATTAAGATCTGTACAAATGTCGAAACGAAAAATGTTCTAATTTGGTTAACATCACTAGTTATCCTAGATACTACCGATCCAGCCGGCATATTATCAAAATACTTAATAGGTAGGCTTTGTATATGATCATATACCTGCATCTGAATTCTAACATAAACCTCATTAGCACCTTTTACTAAGTATATATTTCTAATATAGTTAGATATTCCTGAACATAGTAGTATAAGTCCATAGCCAGCTACTACCACCAATGATTTTAGAATTATCTGACGTGTTAAATCTCCAGTTATACCATCAAACACTTTCGACAACACGTATACACCAGCAACACCTAACCCTACATTTAATAGAGAAAAGACAAATCCTATTATATAAGACCTCTTTGCTTCTTTCATATAAGGAAGAAATTGAAATAACGGATTTTTATTCTTCATCATCTTCTACCTCCTTATTTTGATATTCATCTAGTTGTCTATACCAAGGGCATTTCTCAAGAAGCTCATCATGCGTTCCGAAATTTAATATTTTACCATTATCTAATACAACAATTTTATCAGCATGCCTTACTGCAGAAATTCTATGAGCTACTATTATATTAGTCTTACCTTCACGAGTTTTCTTAATATTTTCAATAATAGTTTTTTCTGTATTAGAGTCTACTGCACTCAAACTATCATCAAGTATTAGGATTTCAGGATTAGATAACAACGCTCTCGCTATACCAAGACGTTGTTTTTGACCACCAGATAAAGATAAACCATTTTCTCCTACAAGAGTATCAATACCGTCTTTAAATCTACTAATATCCTTTTTAATGTCAGCCTGTTCCAAAACTTCTTCTAATCTAGCCTCTAAATCATATCTATAAAACAACACATTTTCTTTTATAGATTTTGAGAACAACTGATATTCTTGTGGTGCGTACCCTATTTTTTGTCTAACAGAATAATCATAATATCGCTCAATCCCCTTACCATCAAGAAGAAGCGTATTTTCCTCTATCGGATATAGTCGAAGTAGTTGCTTGATAAATGTCGTTTTCCCACTACCAGTTTTTCCTACTACACCTATAGTTTCACCTTTATTAATGGTAAAATTAATATCCTCTAGTACATGATTATTATCCTCATAACTAAAATTAAAATCTTTGAATTCAATACTACTATTAAATTCAAAATTACTTTCAGCTAAGTCATTATTAACATCCGCTTTTTTATCAGAGACTTCTAGGATTCTTTTTGTAGCTTGACGAACTTCAATAATCATAATAACTAACTCAGATAAAGCAATATACGGCCACTGAATCATACCTATAACTACGCAGACTGAGATTAACTCTCCTAATGTCATCATCCCTAAACTAATAAAATAAAATCCACAAGCTACAGCTATAACATAACTTGTCGCTAACGATACTGTATTAAGTGGTTGATAGACAAGAGTTTTCTTCATGTATTCTTCATTACTTCTAGCATAGCTTCTAAGTTTTCCTACAAAACTATTTCTCACTTTATCTAACAAGCTATAAGCCCTAATTACACGAATACCTTTAACATTTTCTAAAGTCTCTTCTGTAATTTCATCCATAGTTTTCGCCATCTCATTATAGTATTTTTCCTGTACCTTACGTCTTCTAACTAGATAAATAGTTTGAAGAATCAAAGGTATATGAATCAGTAATAAATAAATTAAACTAGATTTGTTAAATATAAGAACACTTATAAATAAATTGTAAATTATTCCATCAAAAATTAATAAAATACCATAACCAAAAAGTGGTGCAATATAATTCGTAATATCATTCGTCGATCTACTAATAACTTCTCCAATACTAAATTTATTAAAAAATACTGGAGTATGCCTATAAATATCATATTGAATATCATAGGTCATATCTTTAATAACTTTATCATACCCTATAAATGTATGGTATTCTTTAAAGAAATAAACAATATACAGTGCTATTCCGGCTAAAACAATTCTTAGAATTTCATTAACTACACCAGCAAAATCAATATTTCCGCTTGCTATACCATCAACTATATAACTTAACCTATCAGTTGGGTATAACGTAAAATAATAAGACGCAATAGAAACTATTAGTGCAATTATTATGCGTTTTTTATCTCTATAAACAAGACTTGCTATTTTGTTAAATATTTGCTTATTATTTATCGGTTTGTCCATCTCTCACCCTCCTTTTTTCATCTATTAAACTATATTCTAATAATTATAACATATTTAAACACTTAATTTTATTAAAAAGCAAATAAAACAGGAATAACTAAAAATCATTATTTTCCAGTTATTCCTATTCATTTTTTGAATATATATGATTATAACATATAATTAATTTCTACTTAGTCCACTTAATTTATAGGGAGTAACTCAAAAATCACGATTTCAGAAGAAACAAGATTTTGTCGAGTCACTTTCCGCCATGGTTTACTAGTTCTTTTATGAACTTTTTTAAATTTTAGAACTTTTGGGGCACCCTTAAATTTAAAACATCAGATTCTTAGTTATTTTTCTTTTTTAAACTCCGCTATTGCATCCTTCGCAAGTTTATCAACAACCTCATTAAGCTCAACACCCGTATGTGCTTTTACCTTCACAAAATTAACTTTTACTACAGTCTTCATCTTATTATAAAATTTTACATAATCCTGTGTATAAGGTAAGTTCGCCTGCCAATCTCCCATTGCCCAAGATTCTATCCCTTGATAATCATAAAATAAAGTGATCTCTTTGATTTTTCTATCTACTGCGTACCACATAACATACTTGGCTGCTTCTAATTCTCCAGCAACATTGTGTAATTGAGCATAATCTTCTCTATTTCCAGCATGTTTGAACTCATATTTTTTATCGCCATCTACTATAACTACACCAGAACCATAAATACCTTGTACTCTATCAAAACTTCCATCTATATATGCATACACACCATCAACAGCTTCTACATTCTCTATCTTTTCTTCATTACCTTTTACGAACTCTTCTGCTTCGTCTAAAGTTTTAAAACTTTTGTATATCGCACCCTTAAAACCTGTAACTTGTTCTTTACACTCATCCCATGTTGAAAATATTCCAGTTTTTTTACCTTTTCTTACCGCATAAAATTTAGTCATCATATTCTCCTTACAAAAATATTTACTCTAAAATTATACTACATGAAAAATATTAAGTAAATTTTTAAAAAGAAAATTTAAAATAAA
>CALHQV010000178.1 GCA_938038035.1 uncultured Gemella sp.
TTATAACATAATTTTTAAAAAACAAAAACCCCTTATTAACTAAGGGGCTAAATATATTATTTATTTAATTTTGAATCGTGGAATTTTTTCATAATTCCTTCTTTTGATAATAAACTTCTAACTGTGTCAGAAGGTTGAGCTCCATTACCTAACCATTTTAATGCTAACTCTTCATCGATTTTAACTTCTGCTGGTTCTTTAACAGCATTGTAAGTACCGATAGTTTCGATAGAACGTCCATCACGTGGAGATCTTGAATCAGCAACAACGATACGGTAGAAAGGTGATTTTTTAGCACCTAATCTTTTTAAACGGATTTTTACTGCCATGTTTGTACTCCTTATGTTTCAACTTTTTTATTAATTTTATGTGTGTGTGTTTATGAAGTGTTTTAATGAAAAAGTTGAATCTATAACGCTAAGTTTTCTAAGCTAGATATTATTCTAACATTAAACTAAAAGTATGTCAATACTTTTCGGTGAAAAATGTCAACTTTTTTTGTTGACTCACCTAAACCCCATTATACCAGGTTTATTTTATCATGTAAAGATAAAATATTTATAAAAAAATACCACTAATGCCATAAGTATAATCTAAAATAAGAAGTGACTCATCAAAAAGGATTTCTCTGGAATCACAATTTTTAAGTCACCTCTTACTTCTATTTAAAATTTTAATCTTCTAATACTTTAGCAATTTCACTAAGGACTTGATCTTTACCTATTTTAGTAACCGAAGAAAATGGAATAATCGCCATATTGTTCGTTAGGTCTAATTCTCGTTTTATAATTCCCGTATTTTTAGCCAATTCATTTTTTGAAATTTTATCAATTTTTGTCATTACGATAACGAAAGGAATCTCGTAGTAATTTAAAAATTCATTCATCTCAATATCATCTTGAGAAGGCTTATGCCTACTATCAATTAAATGTAATACGAATCCAAGATTTTCACTATTAGTAAAATACTCAACTATCATATCATATAGTTTTTCTTTTTCAGGTTTTGATAATTTCGCATATCCATATCCTGGTACGTCTACTAGAACTACTTGATCATCTACATCGAAAAAGTTTAATGTACGAGTTTTCCCTGGTTTAGAAGAAACACGGGCATAGTTTTTTCTCTCTAATATAGTATTTATAAAAGATGATTTCCCAACGTTTGAACGACCACACATTGCGACTTCTGGTTTTTCATGTTCTGGATATTGTTTTTTTGATACGGCACTTATAAGTAAATCTACATTGTGTGTATTTAACTTTTTCATTTTTATTCTCCAAATACTATTTTAAACACTTCTTGAATATTGTCTACTGTGTGAATAGTTAATTTTTCAAGAACTTCTTCAGGTATATCAATTAAATCTTTTTTGTTCTTAGTTGGAATAATAATAGTATTAATATTCATTTTCTCTGAACTTAAGATTTTCTCTTTAACTCCACCGATTGGCAGCACTTTACCGTGTAATGTCATTTCACCTGTCATGGCAATATTATTATCAACTGGCTTTTTAGTTAAAGCTGAATATACTGAAGTAGTAATCGTAATACCTGCTGATGGACCATCTTTAGGAACTGCTCCTTCCGGT
The DNA here is from genome assembly GCA_938038035.1 of uncultured Gemella sp. Taxonomy (GTDB): domain Bacteria; phylum Bacillota; class Bacilli; order Staphylococcales; family Gemellaceae; genus Gemella. Next base: position 1,592 of record CALHQV010000178.1, read on the forward strand.
ACATGTAGATGTATATCAATTTCTGAGAAATTAACATCTTCAATTCCTAATTTTTCTGCATTAGAGCGTAAGAATGAAATAGCCATTTGAGCTGATTCTTTCATTACATCACCTAGTTTACCAGTTAGGATAATTTTACCTGTACCTTTTGAGATACTAGTCTCTATCTCTAATGTATCTCCACCAACTACTGTATATGCTAATCCATTAACTAATCCAATTTCAGGTTTTACATTCTTATCTTTTCCACTATATTTTTCAGGACCGGCAAAATCTTCTAGGTTATTAACTCCAACTTTAATTTTTTCTTCACCTTGAAGAACTTTCAAAGCAGCTTTTCTACAAATAGCTCCAAAAACTCGCTCTAAATTCCTTACTCCCGCTTCATACGTATAACCATTAATTATTTTATTAATAGCTTGTTTACTAAAAGTAATTTGTCCTTTTTTCAGACCATTTTCTTTAATTTGGCGTGGAATTAAATATTTAGCAGCAATATTTTCTTTTTCTTTAATTGTATATGATTCTAATTCGATAACTTCCATTCTATCTCTAAGTGGTGCTGGTATCAAACTTAAGTTATTAGCTGTAGCAATAAATAATACTTTTGATAAATCAAATGGAATATCTAAATAGTGATCTACGAATTCATTGTTTTGCGCAGGATCAATTACTTCTAGCATCGCAGCTGCCGGATCCCCTTTAATATCAGAAGCCATTTTATCAATTTCATCTAATAGTATTACAGGGTTCTTAGTTTTAATTTTTTTCAACGACTGAATAATCTTACCTGGTAATGCACCTAGATAAGTTCTTCTATGACCACGAATTTCAGCTTCATCATGCACTCCCCCTAGAGAAATACGTACAAAACTTCTTCCCATAGAAGCGGCAATAGACTTAGCCAATGAACTCTTACCTACACCCGGAGGTCCAGATAAACATAATATTGGTGACTTCATATCATCACGTAACTTCTTAACAGCCAAGAACTCTAGAATTCTTTCTTTAATTTTCTCTAGACCATAGTGATCTTCATTAAGAATTTTTTCTGCATTTTTTATATCGATTTCATCTGCTGTTAAAGTATTCCACGGTAAAGCAACCACAGTGTCAAGATACGTTCTTATAATCGAATGTTCTGGACTCATAACTGGCGTCTTTTCTAAACGATCTACTTCTTTTAATAATACTGCTTTATCTTCTTCAGATAATTCGATTTCATTAATTGCCTGACGAAGTTTTTCAATATCATCATCTTCAGGTGAAATTTGTCTAAGTTCATCTTGAACTACTTTCATCTGCTCACGTAAAAAGTATTCTTTCTGTTGATTATCTATATTTGTACGAACTTTTTCATCGATTTCTCGCTTAAAACTATTACCAACTAAGAATGCTTCTAGACTTCTGTTTAAGAAGATTGCTTTTTTTTCTAAATCTAGTAAATACAAAATACGTTTCTTTAATAATCTATCCAAAGGAAAGAACTTCATATTTTTATTAATAAATTTTTCCAAATTATCTGTTTTATAGTAATCTATTTCAAAATTCTCTCTAGCAAGATATTTCTTAAGTAATTCTTCTATATTGTTAAGCATGGTATTTTTATCAAAACCATTATCTTCTGTATTTTTTATAGTAATATCTAAATACTCTACGTGCTTGTCATTGTA
>CALHQV010000179.1 GCA_938038035.1 uncultured Gemella sp.
ATGCTGAAACTTGTCCTTATTGTATTGATGCTTATACTAGTACTTGTTTAGAAGAAGGATGCGATCAAGATCAAATCGCAGAAGCTATACACGTTGCAGCAGCAATGAAAGCTGGTATTACTCTAGTTCACGGTCTTCAAAGTAAAGAATTATCGGATAAATTAACAAATTAGTATTAATATGACTGAGTTAAATATTCCTAAATTTTTCAACCAAGTTGAGGAAAAACAATATTTATTAACTGAAGAATTTCCTGAAGTTATGCAAATCAACGTAGGTAGTTTATGCAATATTACATGCAGTCACTGTCACGTTGATGGTGGACCCACAAGAAAAAATAATATGGTTCGAGAAACTTTTGAACAGATAATTGAAGCATTCAGAGTTGGTAAATATAAAACGATGGATATTACAGGTGGTGCGCCTGAGATGAATCCAAACTTCAGATGGTTTTTAAAAGAGATTTCTAAGTACGCTAAAACTATAATTGTAAGAACAAATCTAATTATCTTAGATGTTCCCGCTTATAGAGATATACCAGAATTATATCGCGACTTAAAGGTTCAAGTAGTGGCGTCTCTTCCCTACTATAACGAAAAAGTCGTAGCTAAGCAACGTGGAAAAGGTGTTTTTCCTAAGTCAATAGAAGTACTAAGAAGACTGAATGAACTAGGTTATGGGAAAGAAGAAGACCTTATCTTAAACCTAGTTTATAATCCAAATGGAGCTTTTTTACCTCCTAAACAAGAAGCACTAGAAAAAACATATAAGAAAAAACTATATGACAATTTTGAAATTGTCTTTAATAACCTATTTGCAATAACAAACAATCCTATAGGAAGATTCTCTGAATTCTTACATAGAGAAGACTTATATGAAGGATATATGAATAAACTTTATAAAGCATATAATCCCGCAACATTACCAGGACTTATGTGTAGAAACATGATTTCTGTTGGCCCTGATGGATCTCTATATGATTGTGACTTTAACTACATTGAAAAACTTAAAATCTCTGGTGAAGTTAACCATGTGAGTCAACTTGTAGATAATCATACAGGTGTTCGTAGAATTGTTACTGGTATGCATTGTTATGGTTGCACAGCAGGAGCTGGTTCATCTTGAGGTGGAGAGACTTGCTAGCATAGGTTATGCTAATAATAAACTAAAAGAAGCCATTAAACGTGGCTTCTTTTTTTCTTAAACTATTTTTTAATTAATGTATTAATAATATTTCCAGCAATATCACTAAGACCACTTCCACTATTACTAGTAATATTAAACAACTCACTCATATCGCTACTTAATGAATTTTCCTTAGAATATGATTCTAATACTTTGTTAATCATCGGTGCTA
>CALHQV010000180.1 GCA_938038035.1 uncultured Gemella sp.
ATGTTGACAAAAAAGTAGGAATTGTTAATATTGGCTATGGTGATGGAATACTGAGAGATAGATTAAAAGGAAAAACTTGTATTATTAATGGAAAAAATAGAAATATTTATTCAACTATGATGAGTCACTTAGTTGTTGAAATAGGTGAAGAAGAACAAATAGGTGATAGAGTTTATGTTTATGATGATAAACAACAACTTCATGATTATACTAAGTTTTTTGGACCGAACTCTGTTCAACTTGCTGCATTGAATTATGATAGTTTAACAGTGAAAAAGATATATTAAAAAAAGGGGGTGACTCATAAATTAGTTTTGTAGAGTTACTCCTTTTTTTATATTTGTAAATTTTAGGAATAATTAAAAGAAAGAAGTGATTCATGATAAACACGAGTCACTTCTTTAAAAAAAGGAAAAATTTTAAATGAATTTAAATTAACAAACATTAATCTAAATATATTAGAGATACTTATTTTTCTTGTTCTTCTTGGAATTTTTTAGCAATTTTTGCTTCAAAATCTTGAGGAATAGAACTTTGTTTAATTACGATTACGTCAGATTTAGCGTATCTTACAATACCTTCAGAAACTGATCCCATAAGCATACGTTTGAATCCAGTTAAACCTGAAGAACCACAAACTACAAGGTCAATACCTTTTTCATCAACGATGTCTTCACTAAGAACAATTTTTGGAATACCTTGTTCAACAATACCGAATACTTTTGTTAGCCCAGCTTCTTTAGCAGCGTCCGCATAACTATCAACTAATTCTTTAGTACGTTTGTAGAATGAGTTGAAAATATATGGATCTGATAAACCAGAAGTTGCGATTGTCGCATCAATTACAGACGCGATATATAACTCTGCATCCTCATTTCTTAGAGCGATAGCTACTGCATTTGTAAATGCCCACTCAGCTTGTTTAGAACCATCAACTGCGACTAAAATTTTTGTATATTTGTTTTCCATAATCAGAACCTCCGACTTCTATTTCTTTACTTATATTATATCACATTTACAAAAAAAGTAAACGCTATTTTCATAAAAACAGTATTAATTTTTAAAAATAAAGTAAAGGAAAACCTATAAGACTATACAACTTTGTATTTTCCTATAGGTTTAATTTTTTTATTTTTATGAATGTTGATTATACGTTTTCATCAACCACAGTAATAAGTCGTTTTCTCTTGTGCTCTTTATTATCTATTGTAACTTTATATACTAATTCGTATGTTCCAGGTTTAGTATTATCTACTTCTCCTTCAATAATAAGATCGTCAAGATAAGATTGCCCAGCTTTACGAGCAATTATTCCATCTTTACCTAGATCAACATCTTCTCCTACTTTAATAGTAGCATTCTCAGGGATAATAAAGTAAAAAGTACGCTCAAGACGACGTTCTAGACGTTTTCTGTATTTTTCTTCATCTTCTGCACTCATACGATCTCTAAGTTTTTCGTCAACTAATGGCATTAGTTCGACTTCAGTATCAGCAATGCAGATTCTACTATTAACAAGTGTGAAAGTTTGTGTTCTTCCAGGTCCACAATAAGATTGACAACCTATGATGAATTCAGCATTAGGTGCTTTCTTTTTTAATTTTGGGATTAAGGTTTTAAGATTAACACCAAGACAGTCATCACATAATCTAAATGTTACTTTATCTTCAGTAACAACATTTTTATCATTTTGAGCCATAATTTATCCTTTCATATTTTATTTATTTGAAACTAGAATTATTATATCATATATTTCTTATAAATAACATTTTAAATATGCACTAGAAGACTAAATATTTCTAAATCTTTTTTTAAATATGTTGTTTAACACAAAGAGTGCTATAAATAGTAATAATATATGTAATATTATAGTTGTAATTAAACTGATAAAAAATTCTTCGGGAACCATTTTTATAAGGTTAGATTCATCAGGACTCAATAACCATAGATCATTAGAAAATAGTAATTGATGGAATTTTATCCAAAATGAATTGAAATTATATGAAATTACCCCAGCTAAAACTATAATTAATGCAATGAATGCTAATAATGTTTTATTAAAGGTTCTTGTAATATAGAACATTGTATGATTTTTGTATAAAACCATTATTAAAATAGTAGAAATAATAAATACAGCTATAAAAAATATCATAGTATAAAAGCTTATATTATAAAGAGTTTTGACATCTTTCATATGAAGAATATCTTTTTCTGTGAACCAAGATGTATTTAATTCAGCTTTACCATTTAGATAATTTAAGAGATTCGATGTATTATTTATTAATTCATCACTTGTTGTACCGATATTAGTAGTTAAACTTCCTTTTGAATAGAAATTTTTATAAAAGTCTAGGTTAAAACAATTGTAAAATATTATACCAAGGATGGAACTAATAAATAGTGAGAAATTTTGAAAAACAATTAATGTTTGTCGTATATATTTGTTCATATTAATACCTCCATTAAATATTATAGCACATTAATATTGTAGAAGATAAGAGGTTTATTCAAAATTTGGTTTACATATTTACAGAAATTAACAAAAATAGGTCTATTTATAAAAGTTTTTGAGTAAAAAATATTTAATATTTATGTGAATTATGTTAAAATATATGTATATAGTTATTTATTTTGGGGGAAATCATGAATAAGTTTTTTAAGATCTATTTAGAGTTAAGAGAAAAAATAGAGAATAGGCAATATAGGTCTAATTCTCTTTTGCCGAGTGAAAATGAACTTGCAAGAGAATATGATGTTTCTAGGGAAACTATAAGAAAAGCATTGTTATTGTTATTAGAAAATGGCTATATCCACAAAATTCAAGGTAAGGGATCTATTGTTCTTGATGTTCATAGATATAGATTACCAGTAACAGGTCTTTTAAGTTTTAAAGAACGTCGGCAATTTCAAGACGTTGAAGCAACTACTAAGGTAATAGTTAATGAAGAAGTTGATGCTCCGGATTTTTTAGTGCGCCTTGGTCTTGTGAAACGTGGAGAAAAACTAATTTATTTGGTTCGTCAGAGAATTGTTGATGGCGAAGCAGTAATATTAGATAAAGATTATATTAGAAAGAGTGCAATTGGAGAATTACCTACTGCTCGAGTAGAGGAATCACTGTATGAATATCTGGAAAATGATTTAGGCATAAAAATTTCATATGGAAATAAAGATTTTAAAATTGAGCCTATTAGTGAAGAAGATTCGACGTATATTGACTTAAATGGTCATAAACATATCGCAGTACTAAGAAGCGATGTATATACGGAAGGAACTGATTTTCTTCATTATACAGAAAGTCGTCATAGAGTTGATAAATTCCATTTTTCAGAATTTGCTAGAAGAAAATCTAATATAATT
>CALHQV010000181.1 GCA_938038035.1 uncultured Gemella sp.
TAAGGAAATAGAATATTACGACGTACTGTTTTCGCAAACAAATAAGGTCTTTGAAAGCAGTAGCCCACCTCTCTACGATAAGATTCAGGATCTATAGCCGTTAAGGGGCGACCATTATAAGTAATAGTTCCCGATGTAGGACTAATCAGATCACTACATAATTTTAAAAGTGTACTTTTACCACTTCCAGAAGGACCTACAATAGTAATATAATCGCCTTGATTTACCGATAAAGATACATCACTGATAATAGATTTGTCTTTTATAATATAAGATATATTTGATAATTCTAGCAGTGCCATAATGCCCCCTATCTCGTCATATGTGTATTAAAAGCAAAATATCGGCTCACTGTTGCTAGTTATTTAGTATTCTTAAGCATAATGATTCTAATTATGATATCATTGCCAATATGATAATGCTAAACTTAATTATAATATATCTATCAGACACATACTACAGAAAGCAAAAAATCCCTAGTGGAAAACCACTAGGGATTAATAATCTTTGTAAAATTAAGCTTCTACAGGGTATACGCTAACTTTACGGTTGTAACGACCAGCACGTTCGAATGCTACTTTACCAGGCACAAGTGCGAATAAAGTGTCATCTTTACCGATACCTACGTTAGTACCAGGGTGGAAGTGAGTACCACGTTGACGAACGATGATGTTACCGCTCTTTACGATGGAACCATCATGGCATTTAACACCAAGACGTTTAGATTCACTGTCACGACCATTACGAGTACTGGACACACCTTTTTTATGTGCGAACAATTGCAAATCAAAAGTAAACATTAAGTTCACCTCCTATATTTCGTGTATTTGGACAAACTCTGGATATTGACGGCTAATTTCCTCTAGACCGAGAAGCATAGTCCCCAGAATATCCTGTCCACTCTGGTTAATCGTCCCAGAGAGAACCATATCACATCGACCTTCGCTATTCGTATATTCCCCTTCTTGTTGAGCAATCTGGGTAAGTCCTAACATTGCCGTTGCCGTTAAAGCAGACACTGCAGCACATACGATATCGAAGCCATGCTCATCATATCCTGCATGACCGGATAGGTGACAACCAATGACTTGACCATCACTATTCCGCTGGATTTCAATGGAAACCATAATTAAGCTTGGATAGATTCAATACGAACTTTTGTGAACGGTTGACGATGGCCTTGACGACGACGGTAGTTGGATTTAGCTTTGTATTTGAATACTAAGATTTTTTTACCTTTACCATGCTCAAGAACTGTACCTGTAACTTTTGCACCGTTTACAAGAGGAGCGCCAACTTTAACGTCGCCGTCATTCACTACAGTCAAAACTTCTTCGAATGTAACGGACTCGTTAGCAGCTGCTTCCAATTTTTCGATAGTAATTACATCGCCTTCAGCAACGCGATATTGTTTACCACCAGTTTTAATAATTGCGTACATGAGAACACCTCCTTGTTATCGAACTCGCTGAATTCGGTATCCCGACCCGAACTTCGGTCGGGCGTTTAAACCTGCTTCACGCGGATTGCAAAGTTCAGTAAACCGAACTAATACTGATATAGTATATCGTATTTAC
>CALHQV010000182.1 GCA_938038035.1 uncultured Gemella sp.
GAAAAAGTAAACAGAAATATAAAAAAATGTTTATGAGATAAGTTTAAAATAAAAACACCATTTTCAGGCTATAAATTTGTCTTTATGATGGAATTATTTATACAATTGTATATCTTGAGAATACAAAAAATAAAAAGAAGTTAGTTTTTAAATTCTAACTTCTTTACATTTTTTATTTTATTTCAAATTTTTCACGAACAATTTTAGCTACTTGTTCGCAATATTTATCAGTTAGCTCATCGCTACTTGCTTCCACCATTACTCGAATTAGGTTTTCTGTTCCAGATGCACGTAACAAGATACGTCCATTACCCTCTAATTCTTTTTCTACTTTTTCACATTCAGCTAGAATTTCTGCATCTTCCATTGCAGTTTTCTTATCTACTACTTTAATATTTACTAATTTTTGTGGATAGATATTAACTTCTGAAGTTAATTCTTCTAGAGATTTTCCAGATGTTTTAATAATGTTAGCAAGTTTAACAGCAGTAAGAATTCCATCACCAGTTGTAGCGTAGTTCATTAGAACAATATGTCCCGATTGCTCACCACCAAGAGAGTAATCATTTTTTCTCATTTCTTCAACTACGTAGCGGTCACCCACTGCAGTTTTAACAGACTGTAATCCGTTTTTTTCTACAGCTTTATAGAAACCGATATTACTCATTACTGTAGAAACAACCATGTTATCTTTTAGTTCACCTTGTTCTTTAAGGTGTTTTGCAAGAATAAACATAATTTTATCACCATCTACAATATTACCTTTAGCATCAACTGCTAGAACTCTATCACCATCTCCGTCAAAGGCAAATCCTACATCAACGTTATTTTCTTTTACGAATTCTGAAATTGTCTCAATTTTTGTAGAACCTACGTTATCGTTAATATTGATACCGTTTGGTTGGCAACCAATAGTTTCTATATCTGCTTCTAAATCTCCAAAAATGAATGGTGCAACACCTGTTGTTGCTCCATTGGCACAGTCTAATGCGATCTTGATATCAGATAAGTCTCCAGTGATAGATTGTTTAATATGTTGAATATATTTTTGAGTTAATTCATTACCACCGTATACTTTTCCAATTTTTTCGAAACTAGCGTTTTTAATTTGTTCAGAATTATCAATTAATGATTCGATTTCTAATTCTTGTTCATCTGTAAGTTTGAATCCATCAGGACCAAAAATTTTAATTCCATTATCTTGATAAGGATTGTGTGATGCAGAAATCATAATACCACTATCTGTTTCAATTGTTTTTGTTAAATAAGCAATTGCAGGAGTAGGTATAATTCCAACTGTCATTACGTTGACACCTGTACTAGTTAGTCCTGCAGTTAGTGCGTGTTCAATCATGTCACATGAAATTCTAGTATCTCTACCAATTACTACTTTTGGATGATCTTTTTTTTCAGTAAGTAATTTACCTAGAGCTTTACCTACTTTAAAACTCAAATCGGCTGTTAGTGATTCTCCTGCGATACCACGAATACCGTCAGTTCCAAAATATTTTCTCATAAAAAAATGACTCCTTGTTTTATAATCTATATGAATATTACTATATAAAACGAAATAAGTCAAGGTTTAGGAGATATTAGAAGTATATGAAAGCATTATATTGCTTAATTGTCCATTTATTTTATCTTTAATAGATAATATTCAATGATGTATTAGTTTTAGTATGAAAAAAGGGAGTGACTCAAAAATCGTGATTTCGGAGAAATCGATTTTGTTG
>CALHQV010000183.1 GCA_938038035.1 uncultured Gemella sp.
TACCAAGACTATCGCAACCATGCAAAAAGCAACGGCAAATCCGTTGCTTTTTTTGGAGATAAAGGACTATTGTCCCAGACTCTTTATATTTTTAAATTTATAAATACATGTTTAATTAGTGCTTAAACATGATATAATAGAAAAAATGTATGCTTTAAAAATACGATAGGAGTTCGCGTAAATGGCAAAAGGGAAAGCAAAAATTCAGTCGGTTGAGCCTATGGTGGCTGATTTAGTCAATGGTTAGTTGAAATCTTATGATTTAGATTATAAATTAGAACAAGAAACATTAAATTCTGAAATCGATAAGGCTTTATTGGAGTATGCTTCAAAGAATGATGGTAAAGGTGGGAATCGTCCCGATGCAAAATTATTACTACAAGATAAGCACACAGATTATTGGCCGGTTTTAATTGAGTATAAAGGTTATAAAGATAAATTAGAGAAGCTTGATAGCGATGGTCAGGTAGATAATCGAAAGAGTAAGAATGAACCTAATTATTCAAATATCAATTCTTTTGCTGTTAATGGGGCAGTACACTATGCAAATGCATTATTACATTATACAAGCTATACCAATATTATTTCTATAGGAGTTACTGGATATAAAGATGAGCACGGTAAACTTCAAACTCAAATCGGTGTCTACTATGTTTCAAAAGATAACTTTGGTATTGGTCAAAAAGTAGATGATTATACTGACCTCTCTTTTTTGAAATCTGGGAACTTTGATGCCTTTATTGAGAAAGTAAAAGCTTTGGAGTTGACTGCTGAGGAAGCTGAAAAATTAAAAGAGCAACGTGAAAAAGAAATTGATGCAAGTTTGACCAAGCTTAACAATGACATTTATCAAAATGAAAAGGGCTTGGGAGAAAATGATCGTGTATATCTAGTAGCTGCTTCTATTATTGCTACTCTAGGTGTACCAGGTAAAGTAAAACCATTAGATAAGGAAGATTTAAAATCATCAACTGAGGAAGATAATAGAGATGGTGATATTGTTATTCGAAAAGTTAACTCTTTCTTGAAAGAGAAAAAAATTCCAAAAGCCAAAAAAGAACTAATCATTCGCACGCTGAAAAATACACTGACTACAGATAATATTAACAACCCAGTAAATGGTGAAAGTCAATTAAAACGAGTATTCAGCAAGATTGTTGACGATTTGGGGATTTACTACAAGATTGGTTTGAATACTGACTTTACTGGAAAACTTTTCAATGAGATGTATTCATGGTTAGGTTTTACACAAGATAAGTTAAATGATGTTGTTCTAACTCCATCATACGTAGCTACTTTATTAGTAAAATTAGCTCGTGTTGATAAAGACTCTTATGTTTGGGATTTTGCAACTGGTTCTGCTGGACTTCTGGTATCAGCTATGAATGAAATGCTTAATGACGCCAAAGCTAAAATTACTTCTCCTGATGAACTATACAAAAAAGAGGCTGAAATTAAAGCTAATCAACTCTTAGGTTTAGAAATTCTATCATCTGTTTATATGCTTGCTGTTCTAAATATGATTATGATGGGGGATGGTTCATCGAACATCATCAACGAAGACTCTCTAACACAATTTAATGGTAAGTATGGCTATGGCAAGACTGACGAGAGATTTCCAGCGACAGCATTTGTCCTTAATCCTCCATATTCAGCAGATGGCAATGGTATGATTTTTGTTAAACGTGCACTTTCTATGATGGATAAAGGCTATGCATCTATCATCATTCAGGGGTCAGCTGGTAGTGGTAAGGCTTCTGAAATTAACAAGGAAATATTGAAGTCTAATCGTTTGTTAGCAAGTATCAAAATGCCTATAGACTTGTTTGTAGGGAAATCTAGCGTTCAGACCTATATCTATGTTTTTCGAGTGGGCGAAGCACACGAAAATGACTATACGGTAAAATTTATTGATTTTACAAATGATGGTTATACCAGAAGCAATCGTAAGAAATCTAGTAATAATCTTAGAGATACAGACCATGCTAAAGAAAAGTATCAAGAAGTGGTAGATTTGGTGAAATATGGTAAAAGTAAGCTACATTATCTAACAGAATCAGAATACTATGAAGGTAATATTGATGTATCAAAAGGTGATGACTGGAATCAAACCGCACCGATTGACTTGAAGCCGACACTGAATGATTTCAAGAAAACCATTAGTAATTATCTAGCTTGGGAAGTTTCCAATCTTTTACAAAATCAATCTACTGAAGATGAAATGCTGGGAAAATAGATGCCTCACTCAATCAAAAATTAGCAAATGTTGAGTGGGGCGAATATAGATTAGATGACTTGTTTGCTATTTCAACCTCTCGTGGATATGATGCAGGAAAGATGAATTTTGTTCAAAAGTCAACAGATACTTATGAATTTATTGGTCGAACACAAACCGATTATGGACTTCAAGGATATGTAAAAAAATTAGATTCAAAACCAAATAAAGCTCACTGCATTTCAATAAGTCAGATAGGAGCTATTCATGCACAGTTAAGACAGAAAGAATGGTATTCTAGTCAGAATATGTTTATACTGGAACCTAACATTAAAAAATTGTTTAATCAATGGTTGATTGTAGCAATCAATAGAGCGTTATCGAAATATAGTGGGTATTCTAGTTATCCTACTTTATCTTCGTTGAAAGAGGAGATTATCCTACTTCCAACATGTAACAATCAGATAGACTTTGAATTTATGGAGTCCTTTATAGCGGAGCTATCCGCTGAAGAGCTGAAAGCTCTTCAAGATTATGATTCTATGGAGTGGAGAGAATATCGTATTGGTAGCCTATTTAGTCGTATCAGTACCAAGAAATTACCTTACAAAGCTAAAGACTTACCAACAGAAGCGATTGATAATTACGACTTACCTTGTTTGACTTCTAGCTTTAGAAACTAAGGTTTGAACTATTTTGCTCCAAAAGAAGGTGCAACGATCTTAAAAGATGTGATTTCTATTCCATCCAACAGTGATGTGTATAGAGCATATTTCCAGTCAAGAGAATTTACTGTTTTATCAGATGCTTATGCGATTAAATGGGCTGATGAAAATCAGGAACTATCCAATTACCAGTACCTCTTCATAGTCAGAGCTATCAACAAAGTAACTGACCTACCAATTTATTCTTATAAGATGAAACTTGGTGGCTGGAATGTTGTTAAAAATAAGAATATTGCTTTGCCAGTTATAAATGATGAAATAGCATTTGATTTCATGGAAATCTTTGCAAGAGCTATATCAAAATTAGCTATAAAAGATGTGGTTCAGTATACAGATAACCGAATTGATGCAACTAAACAGATTGTAGAAAAACATAATGCGATTCAAAACTAAAGCCTATTTTGATAAATTGACTAACTTTATTACTCACCTTCCTACTAGAAATACATTAGTTAGGGAGTAAAACTAGACGCAATATCATCTAAGAGTCTGGGACAAAAAGATTTTGATTTTAATAATTCTTTATTATAAGTTTTTAAAATCGATAGATTAGACAAAAAAGCGAACAAGACAGAATTCTGAGTGTCAGATAACTGATTTTGTTCGCTTTTTATATTTAAGGTTAGACTTTTGTCCCACTCTCTTTTTTTGCTAAATTACAAAATTTGGTCATATCAATATTGATTGATAAAGTTTATTTTTTTTG
>CALHQV010000184.1 GCA_938038035.1 uncultured Gemella sp.
CTGAAAGCGTTTCAGATTAAGTTCCGCTATGGTGGAAGTTACTTTGAGAAGTTACCTCTCGTATATAATCAATATTTTTAAGAGTTTTTAATACCCAAATGATATAAAAAATGATATTATAGGTTATAGAATCATTATAGGCTTCTTACTTTCTGAAAGATATAAGGAGGTCGCTTCTCATTTTTAAAAATCTTAGAGTACAATATGCTTTTGAGATATTTTGAATAAGATAAAAAGAAAGGTAACAATGAAACAATTTAAATTTAATGAGCGTCAACGTTTCTCCATTCGCAAATTTTCAATGGGTGCTGCATCTGTCTTATTAGGGTCAGTCTTTTTTGCGGTTAGTTCAGTTGAAGATGTACAAGCGGCTGAACAAAGTCAAAATGTAGTGGGTGTGAATGAGAATAAACAAACTCCTGATCCTGTTATATTGAGTAACTCATCTACTACAGGTGTGTCTACTGAAGAAACTAATACTTCACTTTCTGCTACAAATGTTGAGAATAAACCAGAGGGAGATGTGATAGGGAGTTCAAAAGAAACTCTAAATAAAACAGCCTTAACAAAATTAATTGAAGATATTGATGGGAAATTTACGAACGGGAAATATGCTTCTAAAACAGAAGATAGTGTAAACCAATTAAAAACAGCTTTAAATGAAGCAAAATCTGTTTTAAACAATGCAAAAACACAAGCTGAATTATCACAAGCACACGCAAACTTAATTGTTGCAACAACAAAATTACAAACAAAAAAAGAAGATAAAAAAGAAGCGCCAGCAGTAGATACGACAAATGGAAAACCTACTGTAGGTAAAAAAGCAACAAACACTGAGAAAGCAGCAGATACGAATTCAATCGCAAACTCAGGTTCTAGAGATGAACGTTATGGAAAAGCATTGGATAGAAGTAATCCATTCCGTACAGATGCAACTACAACGGATACACATGCTAATAATGAAGCAGGTGTTAGTATTATAAATGGTAACTTTGAAGAAGGAACAGTTAAACCTACAGGTGATGAAAAAATAGTAACGAATGATGCGAGTAATGTTGTTGGATGGCATGTTGTTGACCCTAAACAAACTGAAATCCCAATTGTAAATGCAACTACAAGATATGTTGGTTCAGTAGATAGAAATCATCCTTACGGAGTTTTATTAGCGGGTTATCTAAGAGATCATACTAATTTAAATGCTGGGACTGAGAAAGTAGAGACAATAGGGAAAATTTATCAAGATATAAATGTTACTCCAGGTTCAGAAGTTATAGTGAAATATCGTACTGCGAGTTTTGGGGCAGTAGGAGGATTTTCTACGGTAAAAATGACAGTGAAGAATCCTGATACTGGAGAAGTATACTATAGTGGAATGCCGAATAGACAAGGCGGATTTTCTGATGGATTAGCTTTTATTAATGTCCCTAAAAATATTACAAAGATAAGATTAGAATTTGAAGATGCTGACCCTTATTCACGTAGTTCAACAGGAAAAGATAGATTTTTATCGAAAAATGGAACTTTATTGTATCCAAGTGGTATTTTAACCAATGTAAGAGTAAACACAGGTGCATATGTTGTTGCTAAAGAAAACCAAACTGAATATGAGGTAACATCGACTTCTAATAATGCAAGTACTACTAGTAAAGATATAACGGTTAAAGTAGAAAATAAAGGGTGGGAAGCTACTGCACGAGGAGTTAAATATAAAGTTGATTTGCCACAAGGAGTAACTGCAACTTACGGTGGTAGAACTTATAGTGGAACAATGGAAATTGATTTAGGTGCAATTGGTAATAAGACAGAGAAAAATTTCACCTATAGACTAAATATCCCTGCAGGAACACCAAGTATCACAAATTTAGTTGGGAAAGTAGAATATAAAACGTGGCAGAATTCTGAGGCAGTACCATATGGAGAAACGAAAACAGGAGTTGTTCCAATTCCACATCAAAATGTGGTATTAAAAATGTTTAAAACTGAATTGGAAACAGCTGTTGCTGGAGCAGCTAATTTGAATCAGAACGAATATACTCCAGATTCATGGAAAAAATTTCAGGATGAAATTACAAAAGCAAGAGAAATTCTAAATGAAGAACAGAATAATGTTCCTGTTAATCAACGTAAAAGTCAAAATGAGATTAACAATCAAGTTAGTTTATTAAGAGCAAAACAAAATAGTTTAACAGTTGCAGCTACGACGACGGAAAAAAATAATTTATCAGCTAAAGTAGCTGAGTTAACAAAGGCATCAACAGTAAACAAAACACCAAAGAGTATTGATGAATATAATAAAGAGTTTAAAAAGTTTGAACAAGATTACAATTCAATAAAAACAGAAGTGTCTAATATTATTGCTAAAGGGGATAATGCAACTAGAACTGAGGTTGACGCGGCATTAAGCAAGGTAGCGGAAGTAAGAAGAAAATTAGATACAGCTGCGGGATTATTAGTTAATAAAGGTAATAAGACTGAGTTAGAAAAAGCAGTAAGAGAAGAATCTAATGTTAAAGGAAACTTTAAATATTATAATGCAGACAAAACGAAAAGGGATGCATATGATTCAGCGATTACGAGTGGGAAAGATGTGATTAATAATCCAAACGCAACGCAAGCAGAAGTAGATGCAGCTAAACAAGCAATTGACACAGCCAAAGGCAACTTAGATGGAGCACCAACAACTACAGGAGAGTTAGAAAAAGCAACATCAACAGATGCAGAAACTACAAAAACTACTAATGCGAAGTACTATAACGGAAGTGAAGCACAAAAAGCAGCTTATGATAAAGCTGTAGAAGATGGAAAGAAAGTCCTAGCAAAAGCAAATGTGACACAAGCAGAAGTAGATGCAGCTAAACAAGCAATTGACACAGCCAAAGGCAACTTAGATGGAGCA
>CALHQV010000185.1 GCA_938038035.1 uncultured Gemella sp.
AAGAGAAGCCAAAAGCAGAAGAAACGGTTGTAAGACCTAGCGTTTTATCTTTTGCTGGAGTTCAATTTAAGACTAGCGATGGTTTTGTTTTAAGTGAAAATACTGTTGGTACACCGACTTCTTTAGGACTAGTGGTTGATCACAATGGGCACCAACACTTTGTGTACTATAAACAACTAGTAAATTCTAAATTCGAAAAATTAATTCCTAAAAAATATTTAGAACAAGCTAAAAAAGAATATAAAGAATTAGAAGATAAAGTAACTGAAAAAATAAACTACTTATCAAGTAAAAATAACATCGATAAAAACACAATTAAATATGTATCTACAGCACAAGGAGATGCTCTTTCATATGAAGGTAAAACAACATTATTAGATGACATAAATGTTAACGATGTAACTGAGACAACTACTGAAAAACCAGCAGAAAACAACAAAGAAGAAAATAATACAGAAAAAGAAAAAAAAGATAATTATTCTGAAGAAGTGACTAAAAAAATCAATCATCTTGCTAAAATACTAGGAATTGATCCTAAGCTTATTAAATTAGTAGAAACTGAAAATGGACAAGCATTAACATACCCACATGGTGATCATAGTCACACTGTATTATTAAATGCAATTCATATTGATGAGACTGATGTAAATATTACTGAAGAAATTCAAAAACAAATTAATTACATCGCTGAAGTCTACGGAGTACCAAAAGAAGCTGTTAAAGTTACAAAAGATTTCTTCGTATTTAATGAACCAGCTCACGCTTACGATCCAACACACATTCACCCATATCTAATTCCTCGTGAGAAATTCCATATTCCAGAGGTTACAGGTGATGATGAAGTGGATTTTGAAAATGAATTACTTGCTTTATCAAAACGTACAGGTATTCCTGCAGATAAAATTAAACGTGATGGGGATAAATTCGTAATTCCTCATGGTGATCATGATCACTTTGTTAAAATTTTGTCTAAAGGAGCTGACATCTATTACAAAAATAGAATTCCTAATATCACAGGAAACTATGTTGCTGGAGACTTCGATAAGGAATCTGTATTCAAACGTATAGATGAACTTAAAGCTAATAACCTTGCTAAACACAACAATGATAAAAAACAAGCAAACCGTGTAAATCGTGCACTAGATCAATTACGTGCAACAATAGAAGAATTACCAACTAACTCTACAAACGGTTACCTTGAAATGTTAAATAATTTTGATAAAAAATACATTCAAGAAGAAGCTAATGCGGATACTTCTAAAAATGATGAATTAGTTAAAAAATATAATACTCTACTAAATAGAATCAAAGATACTGATATTGAAAAATATGGTCTTTCAAAAACTGACTTAACTAACGAATTAAATGAAGCTAGCTCAAATAAAGATGCTAATACACTAAACAAAGTTAGTCATATGCTAGATGAACTTCAAAAATTCGAAGATCGTGAAAGTATTACAACTGTAAGTTACATTAAATACTTCTTAGAAAATATAGATAGTGATAAAATTGATAACCAACTACGTGAAGAACTTGCTTCTCTTGTAAAAGATTCATACGAATCTCAAGCTTTCATTACTAGAACACCAATGAGAACACTTGTAACAAGACTAATTAACGCAAAAAATGCTCTTCACTATGCACTAGAACACAATGAAAGTTCAAAAGTAGAATTTGGTGAAAAATATAAAAAATTAAATGAGACTGACAGTGATGGTGCAACACTTCGCTCTTCAGCTGATCAATTCGCTAAAGAAGCTAACGATCCTTCATTCCCAATCGAATTCTCTAATGCCAAATATGACAAAGCAGATTTTGAAAAATATGCAAATAAAACAACCCAAAATTCTGAATCTACTACTCCAGCTACTGAAGTAAAACCAGAAGAAGAAAAAGATAATAACACAAATAATGACAGTAATACTGGAAATCAACCTAACAATGAAGTAAGTACACCTAAAGAAGAAAATAATACGACAGATAATAAAAAAGTAGAACTTACTCCAGAAGAAACTGCAAAAGTAAACTTACTTGCTGGAATCTTCAAACTTTCTCCAGATTCATTAAATGTTATTGAAACACCATATGGAAAAGCCGTGAACTTCACACTTGGTGGAAAAGCAGAAACGATATTAATTAATGATATCGACAGATTACTTGCTGCATTATTAGCAAATGCTAAACCAAAAGAATCTTCAACAGAAAATGAAAATAGTACGACTCTTAACTCAGAAAATGAAGTTTCTAACAGCAATAGTAATGCAACTACAGTAGAACCAAAAAACAACACAGATAAAGAAGAAACTTCTAACAATACAACTAAACCAACAGAAGAAACTTCAAATAATTCAACAGAAGAAAAATAACCCAAAAAGACTTGACAAAAAAGATAAAAATAGTCACTGCCTCACAAAGAAGAGTGGGAGAGGTATACCAGTACCAGATATCTCCAATAAATACTTTGGTTATTCCCAGAGAGAGTACAAATGCTGAAAGTGCTTATTGTTTATTTTAAAATTCTACTATAAATAATATCAAATTAAATTTCAAGAATCTTTTAGATTGAATTTGGGTGGAACCACGGTATAGAAATTAATCGTCCCTTGCGTCTTTGACGTAAGGGATTTTTTATTTTACTTATAAAATTCAATCAAAATAAATTATTTAGAAGGAGCATACAATTATGTTAGATATTAAATTATTTAGAGCAAATCCAGAAATGGTAAAAGAAAAATTAGCAGCAAGAAACTTAGAAACAGATGTAGTTGACTTACTTATCGACTTAGATAAAAAACGTCGTGAGCTACTTGTTCAAGTAGAAGACTTAAAAGCACTTCGTAATAAAAAAAGTGAAGAGATTGCTATTTTAAAAAGAAAACGCGAAGATGCTTCAGATGTAATCGCAGATATGAAACACGTTTCTGATGAAATTACAACTCGTGATATTGAAGTTAAACAAATTGCTGAAGAAATCAATGAAAAAATTATTAGAATCCCTAACCTTATCTCTGATGAGACTCCTATCGGTGAAGATGAAGATGAAAACATCGAAGTTCGTCGTATTGGACAAGTTAGAGAGTTTGATTTTGAGCCAAAAGCCCACTGGGATTTAGTTGAAGAATTAGATATTGCAGATTTCGAACGTGCAGCTAAAATTTCAGGAAGCAGATTCGTATATTATAAAAAAGCTGGAGCTCTTCTTGAACGTGCATTAATCAACTTTATGATTGATACTCACGTTGTTGAACACGGATATGAAGAATTTATGGTACCTCAATTAGTTAATAGAACTGCCCTATTTGGTACAGGTCAATTCCCTAAATTCGTTGAAGACGTATATACAGTTGAGTCTGAGGGATTAACTCTTATTCCTACTGCAGAAGTTCCATTAACAAACTACTATAATGGAGAAATCTTAACTGAAGATATGTTACCAAAAGGTGTTACAGCATTCAGTATCTGTTTCAGATCTGAAGCAGGAAGTGCTGGTCGTGATACTCGTGGATTAATCCGTCTTCACCAATTTAATAAAGTAGAAATGGTTCGTTTCGCTAAACCAGAAAATTCATATGAACAATTAGAAATAATGACTGGTCATGCTGAAAATATTCTTAAAAAATTAAACTTACCATATCGTGTAATTACTTTATGTTCTGGAGACACTGGATTCTCTAGTGCTAAAACTTACGATATCGAAGTTTGGTTACCAAGTTATAACGCTTATAAAGAAATCAGTTCTTGTTCAAACTGTACAGATTTCCAAGCACGTCGTGCAAACATGCGTTTCAAACGTGAGGATACTGGAAAAGTTGAATTCCTTCACACACTAAATGGTTCTGGATTAGCGGTAGGACGTTGTCTAGCAGCTATAATCGAAAACTATCAAAATGAAGATGGTTCTATCACAGTACCAGAAGTTCTTCGCCCATACATGCGTGGAATCACAAAAATTGAAAGAGACTAGTTTTGTGCCCTATTAAATATAGTTTTTCTTTTCATGATAAATGCCAAGAGAGTATAATAAACTCTCTTGGCATTTCTTAATTTTATTAACGTTTAAAAAGTAGTGAATTAAGGTTCCCTCCCCTCGATTCACTACTTTTTATGTTGCAATATAGATTATATATCTATTTGAGTTTTTTCAAATTTATCTAACGCTTGTAAATAACCATCCGTTGCTGTAACATGCCAAGCTAAACTAACTTCCCTAAAGTTATTCAACCAATTTAGTACTTTTCTTAATTTCGCTGGATTATTAGCAAATACAGTCTGGGCTTTATTTTCTAATTCTGTTATTCTGCTATTGACTGCAGCTTCATCAATATTCCCACTTACTTTAGGAATATCTATATAAGGTATTTTGTTTTGATTATATAATCTCCATCCAGGACTCTTAATTGGATAATAATGGTTATGATCCCCATGATTTACTATCATTTGTCCATCTTGCACCTGAATATGTTCAACTGTTGTATTCATACTACTTGCCAATGCTGTTATTTCTTTTTCAAAATCTCCTTCTAAATCTGAGCTCATCGCTGGAACAGTTATATCACTAAGTGCAATACGTTTAACTACTCCATTATAGTTAAATACTAACGTGTTACTCTCAACTGAAATATCACTGACATTTATTCCATAGAATAGAGCAATATAATTTTTCTTGCTATCTAATGTTGCTTTATCTTCAGTTGTTGTTACTTCACCTTTCTTAGCTAAAAATTCTTTTGCTTCTTCTAATTGTTTAGCTGATAAATCAGATTTTTTAACAAAGTGATTATGGTCACCATGTTTTACAATATAGCCGTCTCCCTCTTCACTAACTATATTATTCACATCAAATACAAATTCATGTTCTTCTATCTCATTATGGTTTGTTACTTCTGAAGTATGCTCAGCTTCTGAATTAGAGTGTTCAGTATCTGAATTTTCTTTATTAGCAACTTCATTAGTTGGCTCAACTAAATTATCTTTAACTTGTTTTCTTATTTCATTTAATTGTTTTTCTAATTCAATTTGTTTATTTCTACTTTGGTCTACACTATATGACATGTCTAAATAAACAACACGTGCTTTTTGTTTTAATTCATCAGCAACTTCTGAAGCTAATTTTTTCTCTTCTTTAAGTTTCAATATCTCTTCTTGTAATTTTTCTGCTTGTTCTGTAATATAGTCTGCAGATAAAGTATAATTTTCTTTTATATCCCCACCTTCAACTTTTTCAAAATTACTCATTATTCCTTTTGGAATATTTCCATCACTTGGAATTTCTAACTCTTCTTTTGGAATAGTATTGTGACTTATATCTAAGTATTCTAAAGTTTTATTTTTTTCTTTTAATGCTAATGTAGATACATAGTTATTTGACATTGTTAAGTATTTTAGTGCTGTAAGATTATTTATATTTTCCATTGTTCTAATAACATTGTTATTAACCGTTAAGTTAATCAATTTATTTTGTTTATTAGATGGAAACTCACTAATTTTATTTCCGCTAGCATCTAGATTCTCAAGCGCAGATAGTTTATGAACATTGTTAATATCCTCTAGTTTATTGTTTTTAATTTCTAGACTTGTAATTGTACTATTCTCAAAATCTAAACTGTCAATCTTATTATTGTTAACTTCTACACTTTCTAGAACTTTAGCATTTTTCAAATGAGATAATGTTGTTATTTTATTATCATTTGCCACTATTTTTTTTAACTTAGGTAAGTTAGAAACAACACTCAAGTCCCTTATATTAGTATTATTTACCGTTAACTGTTCTAAATTATCATTTTTTAAAGTCGCTAGTTCTAACCCACTATTATTAGATAAGAATAAACGTTCTAATTCATTTTTATTACTTAATGCATCTAATTTTGTAATATTATTATTTTCAAAACTAACTGCTCTTAAATGATTCAAATCTTTCAGAGCTGAGATATCTTTAATTTTATTATTGTCTAAATTCAATGACTCTAAGTTAGTAAGATATTTTAGTACATCAATATTTTCAATATTATTTCCTGCTGCAGAGACTAATTTTAAATTCGGATAATCTTTTAAAAATGAAATATCCTGTATATCATTTTCAGAGAAATCAATCCCTTCTAGTGTTGGTATATTTTTTATAAATGAATAATCCTTAATACCTGTTCTTGATGCATATAATTGTTTCAATTTTTTGAATTTATAAACAGGTGTAATATCATCGATAGAAGTATATCCAATACCTAGAACTTCAATATTTGGCATAAGATCCAATCCATTTCTTTTAAGTGGATCTTTGTTTTGACCTATGTTTAGATACTTAACAGTTTTCAACCACTCTTTCATTTTTTCTACATTTGATTCATGTGCAGGAAAATCAGTGTCTGCAGAAGCATGTTGAATATCATGAATAATATCATCATCAAACCCTAATTTTTTCAGCGTCTCAGCTCCTGAATTATTATGTGGATCCGCTAGAGGTTTAGATGTGTCTATATCTTTAACTAATATAGTATGGCTATGATCTCCATGTGGATACACTAACGCTTTCCCTTCTGCTGTTTCAATTAATTTTATAGAACTTTTATCTATATTTAATTGTTTAGCTATATAATCAATTTTCGCTCCGATTTCTTTTTCTTCTGAAGAAGTTTCATTTTTCCCTTCTGCTGAATTATTCGGTGTCTCTGTGTTAGTAGTTGTAGAATTATTACTTGTAGAATTATTTTCTTCGTTTATTTTATTATTGTGATTACTTATCTCAGCACTTTCATTAACATTTATATCTTTTAACAACTCCGTTTTTCCATTGTAGGAAATTGCATCTCCGTTTGGAGTAATAGTATAAGTAAATTTATCCTTTCCTATATTATTTTTTTGAGAAAGATAATTAATTTTATCATTAACTTCTTTCTCTAGCTCATAATATTCTTCTTTAGCTTTATTTAGATACTGATGAGGAATAAGTTTTTCAAATCTAGAATTTACTAGTTGCTTATAGAATATAAAATGTTGATGCCCACTATGAGCTACAAGAAATCCTGTTGAAGTTGGTGTTCTCACACTATCTTCAGATAGTTTAAATCCATCGCTAGTTTCAAATTGAACTCCGGCAAAAGATAAAACGCTAGGTCTTACAACCGTTTCTTCTGCTTTTGGCTTCTCTTCATTTTTTACTTCAGGTAAAGTAGGAGTAGGAATAACCGGAGCTGGTTTAACAGTTTCAACAGGTTTCTCTACTTTATTCTTAGGAATATAGTGGAAATGATCTCCATGGCGTACTGTATATCCATTTTCATCTTCACTTACTATATCTTTTGGATCAAATTTATAATCATCTCCATGATCTGATGAATGTTCATGATGGTCATGGTGATTATCATTTACTATATTAGTTCTTGGAGTGTTCACTACTGTTGTATTCGTGTTATTATTAGTAGTTCCTTGGTCATTTAATAGATATTCCCATTGTGTTCCTCTTAATTGTGAATATGGAATTATATGTTGATGACTACCATGTTGAACTATAAAGCCAAAACTATTTCTTCCTATAATATCACTTTCACCTTTAAAAATATAACCATCACTCGTTGGAGTTGTTACTCCTGCAGTTGATGATGCTAGAGAAGAATTAACTCCAGCTTCTTTTGCTTGTGATAATTGTGAACTTGATAATTCACTTTTCTTAATATAGTGGAAGTGATCGCCATGGCGAACTACGTAACCATCTTGAGTTTCACTTACGATATCTTTTGGATTAAATGTGTAGTTATCTCCGCTTCCTTTAGATTCACTAGATTCTCCATGGTGATGATGGTGATGTGCACTAGCTGAAATTTCTTTTCCAGTACTTTCGTCAACAACATTATTTTGAGTAATACCTTCTTTAGGATAGTAGTAATATTTACCATTAACTTTTATTACATATCCCTCTGCAAGTTCATACTGAATATCTTCATTTTTTAGTTTATAGTCTTTATTTTTATAAACTAAAGAATCAAGAATTTTGGCGTTATAAGGTACTAATCCTTTTTCATAGTGACTATGATCACCATGAAGTGTAACATAACCATCTTCAGTAATTTCACTAACAACTACTGAGCTAACTTTGTCCGAGTAATTAATTTTTTTTGCTTGTGCTGTATTCTGCACTAGTGGTGTAGTTTCATATGTTTGGTGTTTTCCATATTCATATCCTGCAAATGCAGATAATCCGATTACTAATGAACCACATGCACCAGTAATAATCATTTTTTTCTTGTTCATACTATTTTTCTCCTTAATCATTCAATTCAAAACAATTCCGATTTATTATATCACGATTACTTAGAGTTGTAAATAGTTATGTTTACGATTTATTAAAAAATATTATTTATTGAATTTGTATACCTGATTATTTTAAAAATGTAATAATTTTATGATATGTAGAAAGCGAAATTATATTTTTTGATAAAAAGCTATGTTATAATGAATAGTAATACATTCAGAAAGGAGGGACAGTTATGACACAATTTGATTTTAAAAAGTTGGTTGATGCTGAGTATTTATTAAATAATAGAACAAATAATAATGTTATTGTGATAGATGCACGAGGGGGGATGCTTGAAGAAGGTTCCTTAATGTATGATAAAGCAATCGTTGTTGATTGGACTGATATAAGTTTACTTGGAGAATTTGGTGGAGAAGAACTAGGAAAATTATTATCTAAAGAGAATTATCAACAAATTTTCTCTAAACTAGGAATTACAGATGAATCCGAAGTAATAGTCTATGGTTTTACTATGCCTGAACAAGGATTTGGTGATGAAGCAAGAGTTCTATACACATTTAATTATGCAGGATTTGATAATGTTAAATTTATCGATGGTGGATTTAAAAAAGTCGAAAAATTAGGATTTAATAAAAATTATAAACCATCAACTGACAGAATTGATGTTAGTGATGTAGTTCGTAATGAAGCGACTCAAAATGATAAAGCTATTTATACAGATGAGTTATTATCAAAAATAGGTAATACAGATGTTCAAATTATTGATACTAGATTAGAAGTTGAATATAATGGTCGTGTAATTTATGGGGAAAATAAAGCAGGTCATATTCCTGGTGCAATTTCTCTTCCATTCAATTCGTTAGTCGATAGTAATGGATTCTTAAAATCTAGAGAGGCTTTAGAAAAATATGTAACTGACAAAGGTTTAGATAAAAATAAACTACAGGTTACTTATTGTACTACTGGAGTTCGTGCTTCGTACGTTGCGGTAATATTAGAAGAGTTAGGTTTCAAAGTGCGAAACTATGAACCTTCATTTGCAAGATACGCTAATGTTGGCGAAGTAGTATTAGATTAAAATAATAAGGAGAATTAATATAGAAAATGAATGATATGACAGGATATCTATTTTGGGGATTTTTAATAGTTTATGGAGTGGTAATGTTTTTATTATCACCAAAGAAGGTAACAGAAGCAGGATTCTTTAGAGGTGATGGTAACAGAGGTGAAAAACCTACTGAGATGATGCTTATGTTAAGTATTTTTATAAGTTGGATTTTTGCTAAATCTGTAACTAATGCTGCAAATTTAGGAGCCCAATATGGCTTTGTTGGTGGATTGGCTTATGCAACATATTGGCTTTGTATTCCTATTTGTGGTTTAGCAATTTATAGATTAAGAACAAAGTATCAAGCAAAAGGATTAGTAAGTTTTTTAACGTCTAATTATGGAAAAGCTGCTTCTGTCGCATTTTCAGCTGCGATACTTATTCGTTTATTTAATGAAGTATGGAGTAATACTTCTGTTGTGGGTGGATATTATGGAAAAGCAGGTAGTAAAGAGTTTATTATCTCTGCAATTCTATTTACTGCTATTACTTTAGGGTATACTGTACTAGGGGGACTAAGAAGTTCTATCGTAACTGATGTTATCCAAGCTGTTATTTTTATATTCTTTGTTGGTTGGGTAGTTACTTTAATTTTACCGCAACACAACATTAGTGATTTTGTAACATCAGGAAATTGGGCGATGAATACAGGAGTAGATATGTTACTTGTAACAATTCTCCAATTATTTAGTTATCCATTCCATGATCCAGTACTAACAGATAGAGGTTTTATCGCAAGTGAGAAGACTATGCTTCGTGCATTTTTCGTATCTGGTATTTTAGGATTCTTCTCTATTCTAATCTTTAGTTTCATTGGTATTCATGCGAAATTAATTGAAATGGAAGTAAGTAGTAATGTGCCAGCTGCTTTAGGTAAAACTTTAGGTGTTGTAGGGTATTTTGCTATGATAGTAGTAATGGTATCGGCAGCAGGATCTACTCTTGACTCTACATTTGCAAGCTTAGGGAAGTTGACTGCTAAGGATTTACCAGAAATGTCTAATAGAGGATTAAAAAATCCTAAGAAAGTAGCTGTTTTATTTATGATTGCATTTGCTATTATAGGTAATCTCCCAATGATTATGGGAACAGATATTCTTAAAGCCACAACGATCAGTGGAACAATGGTAATTGGACTAGCTCCGATATTCTTACTACATGGTTTTGTTAAACCAACAAAATTAGGATTCCACTTAAGTTTTTGGATTGGAATTATGTTAGGAATACTATTAACTATTAATTTAATTCCTACAAGTTGGGCTATTGGTACAGGTAAGAATGCATTACTACTAGGAGTTAATTTATACGGATTAATTTTATGTACTATTGGTTATGTAGCACCAGGAATGTTCGCAAAAAATAAATAAATATAATATAATAAAAGTAAAGATGGTAAGTCTTTACTTTTATTATATTTGGAGAGAGTTATATGGAAAAAGGTAGAAATTGTTCATTAGAGTATATACTTCAAAAGGATTGGACAAAAAAAATTGAAAAATTAGAAGCAGAAGCAATCTATATAGTTGGAGGATTATATGGAAATAGATATGCTTTAGAAATTATCAATAAGATGGCACAGGATGAAAATGCGAAGGTAGTTTTTAATGGTGATATGCATTGGTTTGATGTCGAGAAGGAAGATTTTTTAAAGATTGAAGAGTTATCTAAAGATAGTATAAAACTTCTAGGAAATGTTGAATTTGAATTATTAAATAATACATCATCTTTAGGATGTGGTTGTAATTATCCCAATGACGTAAGTGATGGTGTAGTAGAACGATCAAATATTATTCATAATATGATGAAAGAAAATATTAAAGGTAATCAGATTCTTAATGATATAAAAGAACGTTCAAAAACCTTAGTTTTAGATTTTTTTGGTAAAAAGATTGCAATTACTCATGGTGATGAAAAAAGTATGTCGGGTTGGGAATGTTCTAATGATAATTTAAAATTAGAATCTAGAAAGAAAGAATTAGACAATTGGTTTAAAGAGAATGATATAGATATTTTAGCAACAACACACACATGTTTACCCGTAGTGTATGATAATAGAAGAAATATTGTTATTAATAATGGTGCAGCAGGGATGGCTAATATCAAGGGAGAAACCTTTGGTCTATTTACAAGAATAGCTAAAAATAGTCATAAAAAAGCGATATATTCAGAATATAGAGATGGATTATATGTCGAATTGATTAAGGTTGATTTTGATATAGACAAATTCAAATTATGGTTCGAAAAAGTGTGGCCGGATGATTCACCAGCAAGTATTTCTTATAAGAATCGAATTATAAATGGAACGTCATTAACAATAGAAGATATTATTGTATAGGAGAAAAAATGATAAGAAGAGCAACGAAAGAAGATACTAAAGTAGTAGAAGGATTATTTGACTTTATTAAATCATTAGAGATAGATATATTAAAAGATTATTCAGAAGAGAAGGTTTTTAAGATTTTAGAATATGTATTTTCATCTGAATATGATAGATTTAGTTATAAATACTGTACGGCATATGAAATTGAAGGTGTAATTAAAGGATTTTCTTTTACATACCATTATGATGAAGTCGAAAAAATGAAAGAGTTTTGGTATAGTGAAGTTGTAAGTAATTTTGATTTGAAGAAAGATTCTATAATATTTGATTACAATGAAGTATTGATCGGAGAATTTTATTTAGATACATTATTTGTTTTTTCTGACTTCAGGGGAGAAGGTATTGGTAATAAACTATTAACAGAATTTGTTAATAGTGGAGAAGCTAAGTTAAGTTTAAATGTCGCACAATCAAATAATAGAGCAAGAAAGTTATACGAAAGTTATGGATTTGAAAAAGAATGTGAAATTTTTATAGGACATGAAAATTATGATCACTTGATAAGAAGGAAGTAGAGGAGTAGCTTTTGTTTTCAGAAAATTCAAGTTAATTTTAAAAATATATATTACCAAATTACTAAAATATGTGCTATAATTAAGACTATGTATTACACATAAGGAGAAATAATATGGTGGAATTATTAAGAAAAGATCAAAAAGTTGAGAATACTTGGGACTTAGAATCGATGTTTAAAACAAATGAAGATTTTTGGAACCAATTTAAAGAAGTAGAAAAACTTGTTCCAGAAATAAAAAACTATAGAGGAAAAGTTAAAGAAGGAGCAAAAGCATTATTAGAAGTTTTTAAAGTTGAAGAAGATATGTCTTTAAAAATGGAGCAATTAACTATTTATGCTTTTCTAAGAAAAGATCAAGATAGTACAAATGCAGAATACGGTGAAATATATGCTAAAACAATGAATTTAAATTCTAAGTTTGATGCAGAATGGTCATTTTTAAAACCGGAACTTCTTTCAATAGAAGAGGAAGTACTTTCAGAATATGTAGAAGAATTAGAAGACCTAAAAGTTTATAAGTTTAAGTTAGAAAAACTTAATAAAAAACGTCCTCATACATTAGACGCAGAACAAGAAAGAATTGTTGCTATGGCTGCAGAAGCTTTAGACGCAAGTGATGAAACTTTTTCAGCATTGAATAATGCAGATGTTGAATTTGAAGAAGTTGAAGATAAAGATGGAAATAAACATACCCTAACTCATGGGACTTATGGAACATATATGGAAAGTCCGGATAGAGTACTTAGAAAAAATACATTCCATTCTCTATATAACTATTTCAAAAAGCATAATAATACATTGGCATCTACATTAGGTGGAAATCTAAAGAAGAAAAAATATTATGCAGATGTTCATAAATATTCATCAACAAGAAATAATGCATTGTCTAATAACTTAATTCCTGAGGAAGTTTATGATAATTTAGTAACGGTAGTAAATAAAAAAATTCCAGCCTTACAAAGATACTATAATTTACATAAAAGAGCAAAAGGTTTTGAAGATTTTAGACTATACGATAGATCAGTGTCGATGGTAAAAGGGGAACCGTTAAAATTCACATTCGAAGAGGCTCGCGATATTGTACTTGAAGCGGTAAAACCAATGGGTGAAGAGTACGTTAATGATATGAAAAAAGCATTCACAGAACGATGGATTGATGTTTATCCAAATAAAGGTAAACGTTCGGGTGCATATTCATGGGGTGGTTATACTACAAAACCATTTGTACTATTAAATTTTGATGGTACATTAAATGATGTATATACTTTAATTCACGAACTTGGACACTCTATGCATTCTTATTATACTAGAAAACATCAGCCATACGTATATGGAGATTATTCAATCTTTGTTGCTGAGGTAGCATCAACTTGTAATGAGGCTTTATTAACTGAGTACCTTTATAATAAATTTGAAAAAGAAGGTAATAAGAATGGTATGCTACGTGTACTTAATCAGGCATTAAGCGGCTTTACAGCTACAGTATATAGACAAACTCAATTTGCAGAATTTGAGCATAAAATTAACCAACATCTTCAAAATGGGGGAGCTCTGACAGCTGAATACTTTAATACTGAGTATTTCAACCTAATTAAGAAATACTATGGTGATGTATTTACCTATGATGAAGATATAAAATATGAATGGTCTAGAGTACCACACTTCTATTACAATTACTACGTATACCAATATGCTACTGGATATTCAGCAGCACAAGCTTTATCTAAGTTAATCTTAGAAGATAGTAAAAATGCTAAAGTTTATATCGATGAGTTTCTTTCAAAAGGATGCTCTAATTATCCAATTGAGGTTCTAAAAAATGCAGGTGTAGATATGTCTAAACCTGAACCAATAGAATTAGCTCTTCAGGACTTTGAAGAAAAAATAGAAAAATTTGAAAAATTATATTTTTAATAATTAGATAACCGACTCTAAAAAGAAAGAATTGATTTCTAACTTTTTGAGTCGGTAATTTATTTTATCTTTTTAATGTTGCTAATACTAATTCTATTCTATTATTAATCCTAATAGGGAATGAACTGTTACCAAGGCCTTGAGAAACAATTAAAGTTGAATCTTCTAGAACATAGTTACCATTAGTATATTTTGGAAAGAAACCTTGACTAGGAGAAAAAATTCCACCTACAAATGGGATTCTCCATTGACCACCATGCGCATGACCTGAAAAGATAAGATCGTATTTTATATCTGCATAGATTGGAAATTTCTCAGGTCTATGTGATAATAGTATATTAAAGTGATTTGGAGAGTAAAGTTCTTCTAGAGTTTTTATGAAGTTTGCTCTATGATTAAGTTTATCTTCGTTTTTAAAGAAATTATAATCTTCAACCCCAACCAAATTAATACTTTCATTATTTCTTGTGATTAATAGATTGCTATTGTGCATATATGTAATATTGAGTTTTTTCATTCTATTTATAAGTTGCTCGTATTCTTCAGGAAGTCTTAATTCATGATTTCCAGAGACGAAATAGCATGGAGCTATTATTGCTAATTGACTTAGAATGTTATAAGCGATATCCATATCGTTATTATAGCTATCTAGAATATCTCCAGTAATAACAATCATATCTGGATTGAAATCCTTAATTTTTTTTATAAATGAAAGATCACTATATCCAATCCTATCACAATGAATGTCACTGACTTGAGCGATTTTAAAATCGTCAAAAGCTTGAGGTAGTTTATCAAACTTAAGAGTAGTTTTTCTTACTTTTAATTTTTTATTTTGTCTTATTATTGAACTAACTGCAATAATTGGAGCTAGTGCTAAAATTTTTCGTTTCATTACATTTCACCTTTAAAATAATTTAGTAATAAACATAATAGTATTTTAAAATATTATACCATAAAGCTTAAAGTATGTTAAAATATATAGTGATAATTAATGTGAAATTAGAGGATAACTATATGATAAAAATTGAGAAGATTGATAAAATAGCCGCTTCTAGAAAGCATTCTTATTCAGCCCCGCAATGGCAAGCAATCGCTATTACCGGTGCTGATGTTCTTGTTGCCGCAGCTGCTGGAAGTGGTAAAACTGAGGTGCTTTCTGAAAGGATTGCAAGAAAGGTAGCTTCTAACAGATGGGATATAGATCGTCTACTAGTACTGACATTTACGACTGCCGCAGCGAAGAATATGATTGTAAGAATTGAGAATAAAATCAGTGAACGACTACTATCTACTAATAAGGAAGAAGATTTAATATATTTAAGAAAACAAAGGATGTTAATGAATGATGCCTATATAAGCACTATTGATAGTTTTTGTTTAAATGTATTAAAGAAATTTTATTATCTTGTTGAAGAAAAGATTGATAATAAAATTAAATATTTATCACCTAATTTTAGTATACTTGCTAATAGTAGAGGGTTATTAATCGAAACGATAGGAAATGTTCTTGAACAATTAGTACAGGAAGATTCTAATACGACTGACCTATTATTCACAGTATTTGGCTCTAAACAGAATATTAGCTCTTATATTATTGACTTATACTATAAACTATTAAATATTCCAAATTTCCAAAATTATCTAGATGAAAATTTTACAAAACTAAACGATTTAGTAACTAATAATTTTAGAATTGAAGAAAATAGTATAATTGATAAGTTTAATAAAGTTAGTGAGTTAACTCAAAAAGAAAGTATAGCTATTGCGATAGACTTCTGCAGATATGTAGAACAGTATTTAATAAATAGTAAGAAGGAAAGTTCATTAGATTTATTGTCTCTTGTAAATTTAGATGAAACAAAAAAAGAAAAACTTGCAAAATATGTAGATGAAGATGGGATGTCTATAAAGAGTAATCAAGAACAACTTGAAGAGATAGAAGAGCTTATTAGTAAGCTTAATGCACAGTTTGAGAATGAAGATAATATTTATGATACGGGAGTATTAAGTGAAATTCATGGAGTTCTTATTGATTATCTAAATTATTTTAAAGTTTTAGAAAAAATGAATTTATTGGCTAAGGCGATTACAAGAGTACTGAAGAAACTGCACAATGATTTCATAAAAAGAAAACGTGAGAATAACTTTTTAGACTTTTCTGATTTAAACCATCTGGCTATAAAAGCTTTAACAAGAGAAGAAGATGGAGAAATTGTTCCTAGTGAAGCGGCTCAATTTTATAGAAATTATTTCTTAGAAATATATGTTGATGAGTATCAAGATAATAATAACCTTCAAGAGTATATCTTAAATCTAATTAGAGGAGAAGGAGTTTACTTCTTTAGGGTAGGGGATGTAAAACAAGCAATTTATGGCTTTAGAGGATCAAATCCTGATTTATTCGAACAGAAATATAATAGTTATAGAAAACTGGAAATTGATAATTATTCAGAAAAAGAAGAATATTCTTTTGAAGATGATTCTGAAGGAATCTGTATAGTTCTAAAAGAAAACTTTAGAAGTGATGTTAATATATTAAAATCTAGTAATTATATTTTTAATAGACTTATGGGGAATAAAAATGCTGGGGTAAGTTATGGAGAAGATAGTGCACTATACTATCCAAAAACAAAGGAAAAGAATGGGTCTGAAATTATTCCAACTAGGTTAATTAATGGTAAGGTTAATTATTTTACAGGTGAACTTTTAGAAGATAAAAAATCTTACAGAGAACAATCTATAGAAAATATTGCCTATGAAATATTATTAGGTATTAAAAATGGCAAGAAGTATAGTGACTATGCTATTTTAGTTAGAAATAGTACAAAAATGTCTAGTTTTAAAGAAGTTTTTGCTAAATACAATATACCATTATTCTTTAAAGAAAAGGTGGGATTTACTGAATCTAATGCATTTAACATTTTGTATAATATTCTTAGATTTTTAGATAATACAAATAGAGATACTAGTTTACTTGCAATTTTACATACTGAGATATTTGATTATAGTAATGATGAATTATTAAAATTATCTATAACAAAAGGAAAAAATCTTTTTGAAAAATTACAAAACAGTGAAAAGAAAAAAGATTATAATACTGTAAATTTATTAAAAAAATGGTTGAATTTTAGTTTGAATAATTCACTTCCAAGTCTATTGGACTGCATAGCTATTGATATAGATTTTAAAAATTATTTGGTAACGATTGATGTAAGTGATGAAGAATTAGATTATTATGAAAACTTTATAGATATTGTTAATGATTATCAAAATATAGATAATAAATTGAGCGGTTTGGTAAATCAATTAAAAACTATAAAAAATGATGAGGTATTTGAAACGAAAAAACGCACACCGAATGATAGTGTAACTTTATCAACGATTCATATTTCAAAAGGACTAGAGTATAAAACAGTCTTTGTAGCTGATCTAGATACATCATTTAGTAAAAGAGGATATACAGGTGAGGTATTATTCACAGAAATCTTTGGTTTAAGTATTAATGCAGAAGAGTTAAGTCAAAAGTTTGGTTTGATTTCTAGTAATATAGAAAAATTAAAGCAACTTTATAAATATAATAGTATTTTAATAAAATTACGTGAAAGAGAAGAAGAAGTACGTAATTTATATGTTGCACTGACTCGTGCTGAAAACTCACTACTTCTTGTGAGTCCAAATGGAGTAGAACTTAATAACGAGAAGGCTAAAGATAAACCGTTATATCAAGCTCTAATAGAGGATGATAATTTTGAGAAAATCTTAAATAATCTATTAAGTGATTATGGAGAAGAGTTTATTTTTGAAAATGAAAAGGATGCTTTATTTAAAAATTATGAAAGTGAGCCACTTGTAAAAGATGAAGAAGATAGTTCGGAATTTAATTTACAAGATTTTTATAAGAAATTTGAAAGTAAACAACAGGATGAGTCTAGCAAGCAAAGTGATAATTTTATGATTGAAGTAAAAAATAAAGTATTTCCTGCCAAGACTTCATATAGTGCCTTGAAAAAAATTAATACTAAAGATCATGAGTGGAATCATAAAAAAGAAAAACGAGGCTACTTAGAATTAACTACATTAAAAAAATCAACATCTACTAGCAAGGCGATTTTAAGAGGGAATATCATTCATAAACTTTTTGAAAAGATAGTTAATGACATGAGAGCAAGAGTGGAAATTTCGGATGTAGTGAATTACATCGATAGCTTAAAGAAAACAGATAATTTACTACAGAATATAAAGGAACATAGAATACTATCTCAAGAGGAATTTGATAATATAAATAATAAAGATGATATAGAAAAGATTACTAACTTTATTAATAGTGAGTTAATAAAATTAGTATCTAAAAGTAAGTTCTGTCAAACCGAGATAGCATTCACAACTGCTAAAAAAGCAAAAGAATTGTATGATGATAGTGAAAGTGATATAGATGTTATACTGCAAGGGGTTGTCGATTTATTTATTAAAGTTTCTGATGAGGAAGCAATTATCGTAGATTATAAAACGGACCATGTGACTAGCAGAAATGGTGAAGAAATATTACGAGATAGACATAGAGAACAACTTAGAATTTATAAAGAAGCAGTAGCGGAATATTATAAATTAAATAATATTAAAACTTATGTATATTCTTATGTACTGTCAAGGTTAATTGAAATCGAGTAACTAAAAACAACAGTACAATTATGAAATGTTAGCACGTTGTTAGTAGAGTCTAATTGTGGTATAATAAAAAATGATTTATTAAACCATGGAGGTGAAATTGTGAAATATATAGTTTGTAATAGTGAAACAGCTGTTTTAAATAGAATGTATGATGAATTTGAAAAAAATTTAGAAGATGGTGCAGTTATCTGCTTACCAGAAAATATTATTAATACTCAATTTACAAATAGAATGATAGATGATAATAAAATGGGAAAATATCGTTATAAACATGTAATTATGCTGGGACAACGTGAGTTTGCTGATATTGATATAGAGGAAAGATTTGGATTATATCGATATGCAAGGCATGAACTTTTCAAGAAATTAGACGTTGAAACGAAGAACATTTATTATCCACAAACTTTAAATAGTGATGAATGTGATGAAGATTTAACTAGATATAAAGAAGTATTAGATGAGAATCCAATCGATGTTGCCGTGGTTTTCTTAGGATCTGATGGTGGGATACTCGATTATAGATATGCTGATGAAGTAAATAAAGATCTTCACATTGTAGAATTCTCAAATGAGGAAAAATCTAAGCTTCAGATGGCTGGAATGGAAATAAACGGTAATAAATTAATAAGTATTGGATATGAAAATCTAATGGCAGCTAGAAATTTATTTGTAGTTGTATTAGGTAGTGATAAGAGAAAATACATAGCGGAATTATTTGAGAATGAGGATTCAGACAATAAAACTGTTCTATCAATCTTAAATAATCATAAAAATCTATTTATTTTTACTGATAAAGAAGCTAGTTATAAATCAGAAGAAGAAGTAAATAGACTTATTAAACAAAGACAAAAAAAATTAGAAATAAAAGAACGTGAAGAAAAATTACAGAATGAGGAGAAAAAAAAGGATAGGTAATAAGTATGAATGATTATCAGAAAATTATAGATTATGATTTTAGTGATACAGTTCTTGATAATAAGCTTGTTGTAAAATTCAAATTGAAGAAAACTTTTACTGAAGATCAATTTATCAGTCTTTTCACACCTAAAAAAGGTGAGAGATTTATTATAAGAACACCTGATACTAAATCTTCTATAATTGGAATAGGTTATGAAGCAACATGGTTATTAGACTCTAATGATTTCTTAACAAGTTTTGATAATAGTAGTGTTCTATCTGGGTTCGAAGAGTTAAAAGCACAGGTAAGTGTTTTAGAGATAGATGAACATGATTGTGAATACTTTGGTATTTACGGTGGAATTTCTGACGGTAATAATAAAAACAGCCAAGAATGGGTAGACTTTAGTGATACTTCGTTTGTTGTACCAGGGATACTCGCAGTTTTTAAAGGTGATGATGTTTATATCACATTGTTCTTTAATATGAAAGAAGAAAAAGAGTTTTCTGAATTGTGGGCAGATAGAATTTCATTTTTAAATAAACTTGAAGATGAAAATGAAATATCTAGTGAACCACAGATTAATGTCGTTAGAGAGATTTATCCTGAGCTTTGGCAAGAAAATGTTAGAAAAGCCCTTCTTCAAATAGAAAAAGAAGAATTAAAACGAATAGTTTTATCAAGGAAAAATTTAATATTATTAGAAAATAATACTTCGTTAGGTGCGATAACAAAATATCTTCTGAGTAAGAATAGGTACTTTATAGCATTTGAATCTAAAAAAAGTTTATTCATTACTACAAATCCTCTAATCTCTTTAAATTACACAGATAATGATTTGAAAGCGCATCTTTACTTGAAAAAAGAGAATTTATTCAATAATGATTATTTAGTTATGTTTGATGAAGAAGAATTACTTAATGAGTATAAGGAAAACTTTGAATCTCATTATCATACTGACTTTAAGGTGTATGATGACAAGACTCTAATGGGGAAAAAGCTTGATGTATTTTCTGTTTTAAATTCTAAAGTTGAGGATTCTCAAAAGGCGATAAAAGCTCTTAGTCTTCTATATCCTATGCCAATAATAAAAGGATATCCTGAAAATGTAGCGAAGAAATTCTTCGATGAAAATTATAATGTAGGTTATGGTTTTTGGTACTCTCCTTTCGGGTATATTACTAATGATTTAGACGCTAAGTTTTATACTTGTGGAAATATGATGGTAGCTCAGAACAATATGATTACTTTATTCACTAGTATCTTATTATCAAAAGATGAGAAATATGATGAAGTAATAGAAAAATCTAATAAAATTGTTAGCTCTAGTCTGAAACTATTTGATCATTAGGAGAGTAATCATGGGACAAAGTACGATGAAAAAAGGTATTATCTTTACCTTACTAGGGGCTACATGTTGGGGATTATCAGGAGTATTAGGGGAATATTTACTAAATATATCAAAAATAGACCCTGTTTGGATAATAGCTAATAGATTATTTTTCTCTGGAATTGTGATGGTAGCTATGTTATTCCTTAAAGATAAAAACAACTTAGTAAGAGTATTTTCAGATAAGAAAGATATTTTAAAACTACTAAATTTCTCATTTTTTGGTCTGTTAATCTGTCAGGGAACATTCTTTTTAACAATTAAGTATACTAATGCTGGTATGGCAACGGTTATACAGTATATTGGTCCAGTAATAATAATGTTATATTATTGTGTCATAGGGAGAAGATGGCCCCTTCCTAGAGAAGTTATTGCAATAGTAGTTTCACTATTTGGAACTGTGTTAATAGCAACCCATTTTGATTTTAGTAAACTGAATATTTCTACATTAGGATTATTCTGGGGATTACTTTCTGCATTTGGTCTTGCTAGTTATAATATTTTTTCAATAAGTTTAACTACAAAATATGGTGTAATGCCTATAATGGCTTGGGGACTATTATTTTCTGGTATTGTAGTATACTTCTTAACAGGTAGTTATTATATTCCAGATAATTTTAAATTCATTGATTTTATCTGTATGTCTGGAGTAGTATTAATTGGAACAATAATGTCATTTTCTTTATATTTAGAAGGTGTTAGGTTAATTGGTGCAGTCACGGGAAGTATTATCGGCTGTTTTGAACCAATAGCGGCTATAATCTTTTCTTTCCTGTTGTTAGGAACAACATTTGGAACAATAGATTTAATAGGTGCAGCGTTTATTCTATCAGCGGTTATTGTTCTAAGTAAGAGATAAAAAGGAAATAAGAGTTTAAGATATTTTATAAACCAAACGGGGGTAACTTTGAAGGTCAATTTTTTCATTTGACGATTTCAAGTTACTCCCATTTAAAGTATTAAGTATAAAAGAGTTAATTTAAAGAACGGGTAAATAAA
>CALHQV010000186.1 GCA_938038035.1 uncultured Gemella sp.
AACCGCTATAATTCTCTGAATTTTATTCAATTTTTTTAGTGATATTTTCGCATTTTCAACAACCCCAATTAGAAAATCAAAAAATACATCAAACATAGTTTTCCTCCTTTAACTTTCATCTATAAATCTACCACTCTTGTTAATCTTATTCTTCTTTAATATATTCTTATTTTTTAGTATATTATAGCATTGTTTTTTTATAATTACAACTTTTCCTATAATTCTTCTTCATATAGTTACATTTTACTTCACTATAAAAAATAATCCTCCAAACCAAAACGGTTTAGAGGATTACCTTTAATTCATTATCTATCAACTAGTGTAAATCGCATTTCAATCTTGAAGATTCCATCTTCTGGTGCATATGCTTGGATTGTTTCTTTGTGTTTTTCTGCTATAAGCTGTGCCATGGATAATCCAATACCATAACCTTTTATCGCACTATTTCTAGATTCATCCAATCTATAGAAACGATCAAAAACTTTACTTAAATCACCTTTCACTACATTAGCCTTATTAGAAACTTTCAAAGTAGCATATTTTCTATTTTTATTAAGTTTTACCCAAATATTACTATCTTCCGGTGCATATTTTATTGCGTTCTCTAACAGTATATCCATTAGTTGAATTATAGATTCTTTTTCTCCATAATAATTCAAGTTTTCATCAATATCTGTCACAATATATTTTTTCTGGAAGTTAGCTAATTCATCAAAGTCCTCAATTCTCGACTTCAAAGTTTCAGTTAAGTCAAAATTAGTTCGCTCTACAGTATCTTTTTCTTCCATTCGACTAAATACAACCAAACTATTTACCAAGCTAGTCAATCGATCAACCTGATTATGAATATTTGTAGTCCATTTTGAATCACCATTCATCATCTCTAATACATCAGCATTAGAACTGATAATTGCTAATGGCGTTTTTAACTCATGACTAGCTCCTGTTATGAATTGTTTTTGTTTTAAATATGTCTCCTGTATTGGTGCTATTACCCTTTTTGATACTAGAATAATTAAAACAAGTACTGATATTATTACTCCTATTGAAATTAAAACACTATTTTTAACAAATGATTCATAAGAATCAAGTTCACGTTGGCAATTTAAAAACAATATTAAATCCCCTACATCTGTTTCTACTTTTAAAAATCTATAACTACCTATAAATCCGCTAGATTTTCCTTTCCCTAGTGCTTCAATCACTTTGCTTTGCAAAGCATCTTGGTCTGCTATTAAACTATCATCTCGGTATGCTTTAATTATCCTACCATTATTATCTACTTTCGCGATTGAAAAACCATTATATTCTGTGGCACTTGATGAATTTTTAGTAATTACCAAATCATCACCATCTTCTGCAAAGATTTTTATCAGTGCTTGTGATTTAGAAGCATCTAATAAAGTTGTATCTATTCTTTCTTCTAGTTTATTAAAGTTAATGAAGTTTAATGCTATTGCAAGTATCGCTATTACTACCGCGACACTACCAACAGCAGTGGCTACGAATTTTTTCCTAAGACTCTTAAACATCTAGCATCTCCAATGTATATCCTACATTTCTTGTTGCTTTAATATGGATATTAGCATCTAGTGCTTTCAGTTTTTTTCTTAAATAAGAAATATTAACCCACACAACATTAATTTCAGAATCACTGTCATAACCCCAGATTCTTTCTAAAAATTGTTCAGTTTGAATAACGTTCCCAGGATTCCTCATAAGCATTTCCATCATTTGATATTCCTTATTTGATAATCTTACCTTATCTTTTTCTGTAGACAATTCAAATGTATATTTACTTAAACTAACATTACCTAATTCTAGTACGTTACTAGTATATGTAGCCTGTCTTCTCGTCATAGAACGTACCCTTGCTAACAATTCTCTTGTAACAAATGGTTTTGTTAAATAGTCATCTGCACCACTATCTAATCCATATACTTTATCTTCGATTTCTGACTTAGCCGTAAGTAATAATACTGGTGTGTTTTTTTTATTTTCTCTAAGTTTTTTTACTACAGTTACTCCATCCATTTGTGGCATCATAACATCAAGAATAGCTCCATCATAATCATCTAACATTAGATAATCTAATGCATCTTGTCCATTGTTTACTACATCAACTGAGTAATTGTTGTGTTTTAGCATTGCTTCAAGAGCATCTGCTAAGTCTCTTTCGTCTTCGGCTAATAATAACCTCATAGTCTCCCACTCCTAACTATATTTTTATGTTATAGATAATTTAAATCATACATATTATATAAAGATTAACTAAAATCAAGTTTAAACGATTATTTAAGTTACAAAATATATTCTAGATTTTTTGTATCTAATTCAAACTAAGATATATTCAGCAACATATAAACTAAAAAATCCTAAATAAAACTTAATTTCAAAATCCTACACATAAACCATTATATCAAATATTTCAATTTTTTTCTCTTTATAATATAATAAAACAATAATGAAAATTATTATTATTTCATACTTATTTGTTTACATTTTACTTTATTTTGTCTATATATGTCAAAGCAAATGGTTAACGTTTTCTAAAATATTATCCAAATAATTATTTTCTTCCAATAAGTAATCCGCTTTGGATATAATCTTTCATCCCTTTTCCATAGCCCCATTTTTCTGCATATTCATCCGTTACATCTGAATTAATAATTTGGAACTTTGTAAATCCTGCTTTTTCAATAATCTCAGCCATCTCTTCTCCCAGAAGAGCACCAGCTACTCAAGTACAGTGCATCTTACTAGAATTTTTCCATTCTAATGGCAACTCTTTTTTCAAAATGATATCTGATATTACAAACATACCATCTTCTTTAAGTATGCGATATATTTCATCATATACTTTTTGCTTATCTGGTTCTAGATTGATAACACAGTTACTAATAACCCTATCAACTGATTTATCTTCTAAAGGAATATTAATTAATTCACCTTTAATAAATTTAATATTATCAAAGCCCTTATTATCCCTAACTTTCTTCGCTTTTTCTAACATTGAATCCAATCTATCCAAACCATAAAGCATTCCTACTTTAGGATTTTTCATTTTAGTAATGAAAATATCCATTCCAGCTCCACACCCTAAATCAATTAAAGATTGTCCTTCTTTGATTTTCAAGTGATTAATTGGATTACCACAAGAGAGCCCCATATTTATTTCATCAGGAAATTCATTAATAATTTTTTCATCATATCCTAATGACTTACTAAGTTCTTTCGGATCGATTTTTGTCTTCTGTTTATTTTTAGAAATATTATCATAAAAGTTATCAACTGATAATCTTATTTTCATATTATTTTGCATAATTTTGTCCGCCTTTGACATCTTAACTTGTTTCTAATATTCTATATTACGATTTAGATAAATTTTCTTGCTATATCAACACATTATTCATCATTTTTAATAA
>CALHQV010000187.1 GCA_938038035.1 uncultured Gemella sp.
ATATAGATAGTATGGTCGTTAAGGATAGGGAAAAATATTTTTAATAATAAAACAAATACGGTTAATTCCTATAATTAACCGTATTTGTATATCTTACTTGAATACTAATTATTTTTTTTACGTTTTAATAGCCCTATTAAAGCAAGGAATGAAAGTCCAATTGCTGATAGAGAGTTGTTTGTGCTTTCTCCTGTATTTGGAAGAGTTTTAGAGACTGAATTTAATTTGTTTGTATTCACTACCTTTTTCTCTTCTTTAACAGAAGTAGTTTGTGAATTTTCAGATTTACTTGAAATAGTAGCAGTTCCATTATTGATATTTAATGTTGGTAATTCTGCAACAGAAGGTGCGTAAGTTGGAACTGCGTATTCAAATTTAGTTCCATCTTCATTTATTCCTACTTTATTTCCATTTTCAGAAACATTTGTATTTCTAATAGCTGGATTCATTTTGAATTGGTGTCTGTCTTGGAAGTATTGACCAATTTCTAAAAGAACTTTTTCAGAATTATCTTTTGCTGCGAACATTACACCGAATGGTAGATTTTTATCACTTAGATATGTTGGTAGTGAAATTGCAGGATTTCCAGATAAGTTAAACACCCAAGTATATGGAGAACGTCTTGTCATTGGTAACCATTGTTTAGTTAATAAATTAAATCTTTCTTTTGGATCTTTAATTTTATTAATATTATATAGTTGTTCTGCAATATCTGGCTCTATATATGGATCTACTTTTTTATCGTTAGATGGAGCAGTAACTGCGTTAGTTGGGACTAAGAATAAATCATATTTTTTATAAAATGCATTCATTTGATCTATAAATGTAGATAGTGGTTTTACTGAAGAAACATCAGTATTTGCATTTGGTCCCATATATGAAGAAGTTCCTAATCCGTAAGTTGTAGGATCTAGTTGACGTTTGTTTTCTTCTGTTACGTTTTTAACAGCTTCAACATAACTTTCTTCTCCGATACCTCCTACAGTGTATGTTTTAATTCCTTCATATCCATCAATAGGAAATTCTTTAACTTCTTCAACAGTAAATCCTTCTTTTCTTAGGAAATCTACTGTTTCTAAAATAGCTTTTTTAGCAACTTCACTTAATTCAAGATCTTTAAGTGGAGTTTTAAGAGTGTAGGCTATTTTTAATTTTTTCAAATCTTTAGGTGGTTCTACTAATGTTTTTGGTTTACTTAATTCAGTTTTTTCAAAGTAAGCTTTAGCATCTTCGATAGTTTTTACTAGAGGGAATTTTACCACGTGTCCAGTAGGTTTTAAACCTATAAGACCAGTCCATGAAGAAGGAATACGGATAGATCCTCCAGCAT
Organism: uncultured Gemella sp.; assembly: GCA_938038035.1. GTDB lineage: Bacteria > Bacillota > Bacilli > Staphylococcales > Gemellaceae > Gemella. The sequence continues at coordinate 1,331 of CALHQV010000187.1, forward strand.
CACTACCACTAGCTATAGGCACCATACCACTAGCTACAGCTCCAGCACTTCCTCCTGAAGATCCTCCAGTATTACGGCTAGGATCCCAAGGGTTACCAGCAGGTCCAAATAATTTAGAATCTGTGATATTTCTAGTACCTAGTTCAGGATAGTTAGTTTGACCAAGTATAACAAAACCTAATTTAGCAAATTCTTTAGCTACAGGACCACTTTCGTCAGCAATTTTACCTTTGTTTAGATATACACCATTAGTATAGTCACCATTTTTAAGTTGATCAAGACCTTTAATTAAAGCAGGTACACCTAAGAATGGTTGGGCTTTCCAATCAACAGGGTTAGCAGCTAGTTTTCCAGCACTAATACGATTATCAATTTCTTTAGCAGTTCTATATGCTTCATCAACAATAGCTTTAGGAATTTTTCCATTTTCAGTTGTTAGAACAGCATTTAATTTAGGATTTTCTTCTGCAATAACTTTGTAAGCTAAGTCAACAAGTTCTGTACTAGTAACTTTTTTCTCACGGATTAACTGAGCAAGTTCTAAAGCACTTTTTTGCTTGTATTCAGCTTCAGTAAGTGGAACTTTTGGTTTAACAACTTCGTTATTCACATTTGCACTATTAGCTGATTCAACATTAACTGCTGGTTCCGGTTTTACACTGTTAGCTGGACTTGCAGGAGTAGTAGTTGTTGTTTCTGCAACATTGTTAGTAGTAGGAATACTAGCAGTTTTTTCGCTAGTAGTTTCTGGTTTATTAACAGTTGAAGTTGTAGCAGCTTTATCTTCATTAGCTTTGGCTTGATTATCGTTAGCTAAAACAGGGAATAACGCTGCAGCAGCAAATGCTGGGATAAGAACGTATTTAATATTATTTTTTTTCATTTTTAACTCCTATTATAAAATAAATATTTAAA
>CALHQV010000188.1 GCA_938038035.1 uncultured Gemella sp.
TGCGGTGATAATCGATTTCTCCGAAATCGCGATTTTTGAGTCACTCCCTCTCTTATTTTAGGAATTTAATGCTTAATAACTATATAATCAGATATGAATTTTAATCGTATACATAAACACACAATCCTTATTTTTAAGAATTGTGTGTTTTAAATTATCTAATTTTTATAGCGATATAACTCTTAGGTGGAACAACCGTTCCAAAAGGAGTTGAATAAACGTTGCTATTTCCAAATAGTTTTTCACCAGAGTAATTTTCAATAAAATGAGCTTTAGAATCAAGATTTATAATACAAAGAACATTATTTCGTCTATATGCAACGCACTTGTTGTTTGTATAAATAAACTCGAAGTTTGTAAAAAAATCCTCTTTATTTTCATTTCTAAAATTTGATAGATCAATATAGTGATTTAACAAATCTTCATCCTTATTATTATGTGTAAATCCTAAACGATTATAAGGATCTCTAAAGCCGTACATTCCAATTTCATCACCATAATAAATACAAGGAACACCAGGTAGAGTAAATTGAATAAAACTAGCATACTTAAGGAGTTCTTTAGCTTTAGCATATTGTTCATTAGACATTTTATATGTTGGTCTTTCATGAACAGGAATATCTTCAGGATTATCAAATGCTAGCATAGTTAATACTCGTTCTGTGTCATGACTTCCCAATAAGTTCATTACAGCATCAAGAGCTGGACGCGGATAATTTTCTACTAATTTTAAAATTTCAAGAGTAAAGTCTTCTGCATTTTTATTTTTTACGAAATTAATAATTGCATTCTTCCAAGGATAGTTCATAACACTATCAAGTTGATCACCTAAGAAATAACGACGACGCGTATTGTATGAAATCTTATTAGTTGCATCTTCCCAAACTTCACCGATGATTAGAGCGTCTTTGTCATAGTATTTCGCACTTTCACGAATTCTATCTAAAAATTCATCAGGGAACTCATCAGCAACATCAAGTCTCCATCCAGCAATTCCAAGTTTCTGCCAAAAGTTGACAACACCACTATCCTTATTATTAATAAAATCGCTGTATTCTTTATTTTCTTTTATTACCGTAGGTAAGTTATCGAATCCCCACCACGAATGATATTCGTTAGGGAAATTTATGAAATTAAACCAAGAATAATATGGTGAGTTTTGTGAATTATAAGCTCCTATACTGTCGTAATTATTATACCTATTGAAATAGATACTATCTGAACCGGTATGACTAAATACACCATCTAATATGATTCTAATATTATCATCTTTGAAATCTTTACAAAACTTTTCAAATTGTTCATTAGTGCCGAAATATGGATCAACGTTAAAATAATCTGAAGTTGAATAACGATGGTTTTCCGGACTTTCAACTATTGGATTAAGATAGATACTCTCGATATTTAATTTTTTGAAATATTCTTTTTCTTCTTCAATACCTAGTAGATTCCCCATTAGAAAATCTTTAGCTCCATAATTTTCATGAGTTATAGATGAATGAGGAATACTATTCCAATTTTCATGTCTAATTCTCACATTTTCATTCTTTGCGACTTTTGCTGTAAATTTCTCACTACGTTTAAATCTATCTGGGAAAATCTGATACATTATAGAACCTTTATACCAATCTGGTGTAGTGAAGTTTTTATCATAAACTGTCAACTGCCAGTCAGGTAGCTCATCTTTGCTATTTACCAACTTACCGTCAAGTTTATCATTTTTTAAGTAAACATAAAAACTGTCAAAGTGAACTTCAAAATGATAAAAATAAAGACCAATATTAAATGGTTCAAAAGTTACATGATAAGTAGAGTAGTTTTCTCTAGCTTTTTCTTTAAATTCTAAACTCTTAGAAATAAGTTCACCTGTATATTCATTTTTAATAATTATTTTAAAGTCATTAAAGTAAAAATCATCCTTTATGAATACTTCAAAATAGAAATTGTCATTATTTTTTAATGCCCCCTGAGGGTATTTATTTTTTATAGGATTAAATTTAATCATATTTTTCATCTCCGAAACATAAAATTTTCATTACTAAACTGTTTTCTAAAATCAATCAGTTTAATTTTAATATAAAAGTTTTTAAAAGTAAATAATTTAATTATAAA
>CALHQV010000189.1 GCA_938038035.1 uncultured Gemella sp.
GTCTTTATCAAAACGGGGCACAAATAAACCGGCTTATTCAGCCTTGCCGCTTCCGCCCTAGCAAACCTGATTTGACTGGCTACTTTTTCAGCTACTGATGCAACACGCCTCTTAGCAACCCATTCTGCAAAATTCGGAATAGCAATTGCTGCCATTATGGCCATAATAGCTATCGTCACCATCAATTCAATCAGGGTAAAACCCTTTTGCCTAGATCCCATAAATTATTCCCAACTTTCAATTGTTTTCGCAGTATTTTTATTCCATTATTCTAAACGATAATGGAGCTTATATTCCAGTATTCTAGAAAAATTTAATCGAACCCTAGTAAATGAACTTACTCATCCTGGAGAAAAGAGAATGATAGAGAACGCAGAAAAGTATGCAAAAACCCTTCCGAAATACTTTATAGAAAATGTAAATAAACTATTAAACAGTATTGGTAGTAATATAGATGATGTAGAAATTAATTTGAAAAATATTATAAAAAATTTAGAAGATATTCTTTAATCTCCTATATATTAAAAGAAGCTGAATGTTGTTTAGTTTAAATTATTTAACACTTTTTCATCGATTTGAGAGTCACTTACTATATTTTGAAAGTTTTGAAATTATATTTCAGAACTTTCTTTTTTAATATTCATTTGTATTTATGTTATAATAAGAGAGTTAAGTAAAGGCTTTTGAGAAATGATAATATAAAGAGGTATATGAGCATTTAAAGTTTTTACTAAGAAAAATAAAAATTTGATTGTATAGAATCATTTGAGGTAATTTATGCAAAAGAAAAATAAAATTGTAATACAAGGAGCAAGGGAAAATAATCTTAAAAATATAGACTTAGAAATTCCACGTGATCAGTTTGTTGTTATTACTGGATTAAGTGGTAGTGGTAAAAGTTCACTAGCCTTTGACACTATCTATGCTGAAGGACAACGACGTTATGTAGAAAGTCTAAGTGCATATGCTAGACAGTTCTTAGGTAATCTTGAAAAACCAGACGTTGATCTTATTGAAGGATTATCACCAGCTATATCAATAAATCAAAAAACAACATCAAAAAACCCTAGGTCAACTGTAGCAACAGTAACAGAAATTTATGATTATTTACGTCTACTCTATGCAAGAATTGGAGAAATTTACTGTCCAAATCATCATGAGAAAATTGAGAGTAGTTCAATAAGTCAAATCGTAGATGCTATTATGTTAATACCAGAACGTAGTAGAATCCAAATAGTAGCACCTATTGTTAAGGATAAAAAGGGTACTCATAAAAAATTAATAGATAAACTAATAAAAGATGGATACATTCGCTTCAAAATTGATGGTGAATTATACGAAGTTGGAGATATTCCAGAATTAGATAAAAATAAAAAACATTCTATTAGTGTAATTATTGATAGGATTGTTATTAAAGAAGGAATTGAAACACGTTTAGCAGATTCGTTAGAAACTTCATTAAACCTTTCTAATAATGATTTAGTAGAAATAGATGATGTTAAGGAAGAAACTACACAATTATTCTCAACTAAGTATAGTTGTAAACATTGTGATTTTACATTAGGTGATCTAGAGCCTCGTATCTTCTCGTTTAATAATCCACAAGGAGCTTGTCCTGAGTGCGACGGTTTAGGGATGCACGAAACTGTAGATGTTAACAAAATTATTCAAAGGGACTTAACGATAAATGAAGGTGCGATATTAGTTTATAATAATGCGACTTCAACATATTATCCAAGTTTAATTAAATGTGCATGTGAACACTTTGGAATTGATATGGATACTCCATTCAAAGACTTAAGTAATGAACAACAACAAATTATTTTATATGGAAATAATCACGAAGAAATTACTCATAAATACATTAATGATGAAGGAGTTATGCGTTCACGTATAGTATATTTTGAAGGAGTAGCAAATAATATCCTTAGACGTTATAAATCAGGAATGACTAGAGCAACAAGAGAAGCTATGGCTAAGTATATTAAAGAAGATTCATGCCGTAGTTGTAAAGGTCAAAGATTAAAACCAGAAATCTTATCAGTGTATGTTGCAGAAAAAAATATTGCAGAAGTTTGTGAAATGTCTATTAAAGATAGTTACGAATTTTTCCAAAATATAAAACTAAGTGAAAAAGACTATGCAATAGCTAAATTAGTACTTAAAGAAATTAAATCTAGATTACAGTTTTTAAATGATGTTGGTTTAGATTATTTAACACTAGATAGATCTTCAGGAACATTATCAGGTGGAGAAGCTCAGCGTATTCGATTAGCAACGCAAATTGGTTCGAAGCTTATGGGTGTTACTTATATTCTTGATGAACCGTCTATTGGTTTACACCAAAGAGATAATGAAAAACTAATTAATACTATGCTTTCTATGAGAGATTTAGGGAATACAGTATTAGTAGTTGAACACGATGAAGATACGATGATGGCTTGTGATTATATCGTTGATATAGGACCTAAAGCAGGTGAACACGGAGGACAAGTAGTTGCTGTTGGAACACCTGATGAAATTATGTCGAATGAAAATTCTATAACTGGAGCATACTTATCTGGTCGTAAAAAAATACCAGTACCAACTGAAAGAAGAGAAGGTAATGGTGAAAATATCGTTATAAAAAAAGCGAGAAAAAATAATCTAAAAGATGTTAGTGTAAAATTCCCACTTGGGAAATTTATAGGAGTAACGGGAGTTTCAGGAAGTGGTAAGTCAACGCTAGTCAATGAAATCTTGTTTAATTCAGTAAAAAATGTACTTAATAAAGAGGAAATCGATACAACTGTAGTGAAATCGGTAGAGGGAATTGAAGGGAATATAGATAAAATTATCGATATAGACCAAAGCCCAATTGGAAGAACACCACGAAGTAATCCAGCAACCTATACAGGTGTATTTGATGACATACGAGATTTATACGCAAGTACTAATGAAGCTAAATTACGTGGTTACAAAAAAGGACGATTTAGCTTTAACGTAAAAGGTGGTCGTTGTGAAGCTTGTAGTGGTGATGGAATCCTAAAAATAGAGATGCATTTCTTACCGGATGTTTATGTTCCATGTGAAGTATGTAAAGGTAAACGATACAACAGAGAAACATTAGAAGTTAAATACAAAGGTAAGAGTATCAGTGATGTCTTAGACATGACTATTAAAGAAGCGTATGAATTTTTCGAGAATATTCCTAAGATAAAAAATAAACTTGAGACATTAGTACATGTAGGACTTGATTATATAAGACTAGGTCAAAGTGCAACAACACTTTCAGGAGGAGAAGCTCAAAGGGTTAAACTAGCGAGTGAACTTTATAAAAAATCTACAGGTAAAACACTTTATATTTTAGATGAACCAACAACAGGCTTACATATTGATGATATTAGTAGATTAATTAAAATTATCGATAAGCTAGTTGATGGAGGAAATACTGTTGTTGTGATTGAGCATAATTTAGATGTTATAAAATGCTGTGATCATCTGATAGATTTAGGTCCAGAAGGTGGAGTCGGAGGAGGAACAATTCTTGCTGAATGTACTCCAGAAAAATTAATTAAAAATAATGAAAGTTACACAGGAAAATTTCTGAAAAAACTTTTAAAATAGTAATAATTTAATAAAAAAAATAAGTATAAAAGAATCGATTATTAAAAATATGTTTAAAAAATATTTTACTTTATGAAAACCTTTTATTTGATAGGATTTAGAGAAATAAAACAAGTTCATCTACCTGATTATACAAATTTTGAGGTTGTTTTAATAAAGTAAGTGTGGTAAAATATAAATATACAACTAAAGCGCTTGTAAGACTTACCATACATTCGGGCCTAACACTTTTTGAACGGGAATGAGAATCGCTTATTAGTATAAAATGCTTCCTTGAGAAGACTTTAGAAGATAAGGCTATCGTACCCACCTGATTATATCAGGACCAATTCAGGTAAGAATCTACGGCGTTTTGGTTTTTTTTTAGACTGGTTCAAAAGAGTATCCAGTCTTTTTTAATTTAAAAGAAAAAATTAGAAATATGGAGATAGAAATGTTACATCAATTTTCGAGAAATGAATTAGTTATAGGAACAGAAGGTTTAGAAATATTAAAAAGTAAAAGAGTTGGTATACTAGGTGTTGGTGGAGTAGGTTCATTTGCTGCCGAGTCATTAGCACGTTCTGGGATAGGTTCTTTAGTTTTAATGGATAAAGATGATATCGATATAACAAATGTTAATAGACAAATACACGCTACTACAAAAACAGTAGGATGCAGTAAAGTAGAAGAAATGAAGAAAAGAATTTTGGATATTAATCCAGAATGTGAAGTTATTGCTATTCAAGATTTCTACACAGAAGATACGTATCCAGTATTCTATGAGAAACCGCTGGACTTTGTCATCGATGCATGCGATACGGTAACTTTTAAAATACATTTAATAAAACATTGTTTAGCAAATAATATACCAGTGATTAGTGTGATGGGTTCTGCAAATAAATTAGATCCAACAAAATTCCAAATTGCAGACATAAGTAAAACTACAGTATGTCCATTAGCAAAAGTAATAAGAACTAAATTTAAAAAAGAAAAAGTTCGTGGAAAAGTTCCTGTAGTATTTTCTACAGAAAGTCCAACAATAGCTAATAAAGAATATTTAGAAAAAATAGGAAAACAAGACTCAGCTATACGAAAAGCGAAAATTCCACCAGCATCTAATGCATTTTGTCCATCTATTGCTGGCCTTATAGCAGCAAATTATGTTTATACTACTTTGTTGAAAAATATAAAAATATTAACTGTTGAAAAACCTGTTTAATGAATGAAAACAACGCTAATAAAAGCGTTGTTTTATTTTTTAATATGGTTGACATATCAAAGTTCCTGGCAGTTTTTCTGTAAATATTACACATAATTTGAAAATAATATTTTATATTAGCATAAAAAAAAGGTTCGAAAATTTATAATATAATTTGATTTTTTATAGAAAACGATGTATAATAGTTATAGATGAGAAAGGAGGATTACTTTGAAGAATAAAGGAACATTACTGGCACAAAACTTGAAAAAACTTCGAAAAATGAACAATTACTCTATGTCAACTGTAGCAGATAAACTAGAGTTATCATCTCACGGTGTATATGCAAACTGGGAATACGGGCGTAACGAACCAAATGTTGCGACACTAGTATCAATAGCAAAATTATATAACGTTTCTATTGATGAACTAGTAGGCTATAAAACTGAAAAAGGGGAACCAGAAGAGTTGGCAGATACTCACTTTGAAGTAATTGATATGATTAAATCACTTGATAGTGAGGACTGTAAATTAGTAGAAGAAGTTTTGAGAAGATTTAGGGGATATTCTTTTTCGAGAAATATAAATCTATAACATACTCAAATACTTAGGCTATAGAGTTATAATGTAGTAAATTAAATTAATAGTTTTTTAATATAGGCTAAGTGGTAATACTTAGCCTATATTTTTCTTTTCTTGGGAAAAAGGGGTGATAACTATTGATGTAAAAGAATTAATGAACCGAATTATTAATGAAGCAATAGAAAAAAGAGCCAGTGATATCCATATATACCCACATACATCGGGAAATTCCTTTATACAACTCAGGGTAAACGGTCATCTGAGTAAATATGAACAATTTTCTAATAGGGAGCTAGACGCGATCATCTCGCTTTTAAAATTTAATTCTAATATAGATATTTCAAGGAATAAAGAACCGCAAAGTGGTCGCTTTGTCTATAAATATAATGACAAAGATTATTTTTTACGTGTTTCTACCTTACCATTAAGTGAGTTAAATGAGGGCTGTGTGGTTAGAATATTTATTAACGAATTAGAAGATGTTGAATACAGTATTTTTGAAGAAGATAGTCAGTATATAAATAATCTTTCAAAAAAAGCCAATGGTCTAATATTATTTTCAGGACCTACAGGAAGTGGTAAATCAACATCACTGTATAAATTAGCAAGTGAGCTTGCAAGCATGAATAAGCAGGTAATTACAGTAGAAGATCCTGTAGAAAAAAAGATTCCTAGTTTAATACAAATGCAAGTAAATGAAAAAGCAGGAATTAACTATGATAATGCTTTAAAATCTATCTTGCGATGTGATCCGGATGCGATGGTAATAGGAGAGATTCGTGACTATAAGACTGCTGGTCAAGTAATTACATCAGCATTTTCAGGACATTTAGTTTTAAGTACAATTCATGCGGAAGATTCTATTGGAGTAATAAATCGATTAAGAGATTTAAACCTGTCACTAGAAGATATAAAACAAACCGTGATTTGCATTATTTCGCAAAGACTGGTAAATTTAGTAAACGGAAAAAGAGGATTAGTAACCGAAATATTGAAAAAAGAAGATATTCATGAATATATAGATAATAATAAAATACATAAAAACTCTTTAGAGAAAAAGTTTGAATTAGCTTGTGAAAAAGGATTAATCACTAATGATGAAAAAGAAAAATGGGGATATTAAAAAAATCTCTATCCGCTCAGGACACGGAGTAGGGAAATCCTCAATCTTTGCAATCGTAATTCTTTGGTTTCTGTTTTGTTATTTTCAATCTATCGTGGGGTGCACTGCTCCAACCAGTTCACAGATGAACGATGTATTGCGAAAAGAACTCAGTCTGTGGATCAATAGATTACCTGAAGATATAAAAAAG
>CALHQV010000190.1 GCA_938038035.1 uncultured Gemella sp.
TGAATAATGCATTAGAGTCTGTTGCTTATTGATAGTTATTTTTTATTAAGAATAGTTGAGATTGATTTGAGTATTTTTAAAACAACTTTATCTTTTTTATTAGATAATAATCTTATAATTGAATTAGACGTTTTAGTATTTTCTTCATTTTCTTTATTAGCTAACATTTTCTTAACGAAATCTGGCATCTCGGGTTTTTCACCATCTTTTTTATTAGCTAACATTTTCTTAACGAAATCCGGCATCTCAGGTTTTTCATCGTCTTTTTTATTGGCCAACATTGCTTTAACGAAGTCTGGCATTTTTCCTTTTGGTTTATCCATTTCATTAAATGTTGTTTTCTCTGGATTGTGTGAAATAAAAGGATTGTTTTTGTTAGCTTCAATCGTTGACACAAGTGCATCGATTAAACGAGAATCGTAGTTTGGCATAGGCGGCCTATGATAAGTTACTCCAAACTCCTCACAAAGTTCTCGACATTCAACATCGTTATCAAAAAGAACTTCGATATGCTCGCTTATAAAGCTAAGTGGAACAAATATATAATGCTTAGGATGCTCTTTTTGCGCTCTTAAATACTCAAGAACATCGGGTTTAATCCATGGCATCCCGATATCACTTTCACTTTGCCAAGTATTTGTATAGTTTTCTTTTTTAAGACCTATTTTTTCCGCTATAAGTCTTGTCATATCAAAGATTTGATCTACGTATGGATCATTATATTTTAATGCTATTTCGGGTACGCTGTGTGCAGAGAAAACTACTTTGTAGCTATCTTCTTTTATTTCTTCAGTAATAATTTTTTTAATTTCATCCGCCCAGAATTCAATTAACTTCTCTTCTTTGTACCAAGATTTTATTATATTGAATTTTATTTTTTCACTCTTAATAAATCTCTCGTAACCCATAATAGAGTAGAATGAATAATGTGGTTCAAGAATTAAACAAATACATTCCTCTATGCCATCATCTTCCATTTTTGAAATTATATCGGGGATATAAGGTGAAGAGAATTTATTGGCAAAATATACTTCATATTCATCTTTTACAGATTCCCTTAAAAGTTCAACTTCTTTAAGTGTTATCTCTTGTAGGGGAGAGCCGTCAATGCGAAGATAATTTTTTAAAAGTAGATTGATTTCTTCATCGTTAGGACGCACTCCTCTTCTAATATTTGTGAAAAATTTTGCTATACCTTCGAATGTATATTCTTCAGGTGTTCCATATGTCATTACTAAAATAGCTTTACTCATTTTATAACCTCTCAAAATAGTGTAGTCAACTATATTATAACACTTTTTGTACTAAAACACACTAATAATTATTCTATTACAGAAAAATATTGCAGATTACGAATACATTCCCTATAAATTAAGGCTTAAATCGATGTTTTATTTTATTATAACTGTGTCAAAAATATGATATTACTATAATATTAAACTAGAATTGAAAAAAACTATTGAAAAAATAGCTAAAAAGTTATAATATAAAAGTTAACTAAAAAGTTTACTGATAAGGGAGTTTGAGAATCTCCAAGTTGGTTGAAGAAAAAGGAGGAAGAGTTAAATGAGAAAGAAAATATTCGGAGCGATAACTTTTATTGCGGCGATTGGTGGCGTTATTTATATGAAAAATAATCCTAAATATAAGGAGATTGTTAGAGTCGTGAAGACTGCCGATGCACGAGGTTTTTATGAAAAAATAATTTTAGAAAAAGATAAACTTGCATTCACAGCAAAAGCGAAAATTAGAGATTACAAGATTGATTATGAGAGTATTAGAAATGTCGGAGAGAAAATTTACGCACGTCTAATAGTGAATAATGATGAGAAGCTAAATATCGATACTGTTCTTAATGAAAAAGATACAAATGTAGAAGAAGTATCGCATTCAGAAAAATTGGATGAATTGTTGAATAAGTAACACTTAAGAGGGGTAGAAAATGATTTTTTAAATTTTCTGCCCTTTTAACTTGGATTTATTAGGATAAGTATGCTAAATATTTCCTGGGAAATTTATAAAAAAAGGAATCCTCCATTACAGTAAGGTGATGTAATGGAGGATTTTTCACGGTTAAATTAATTAATATCTAATATTATTATGCAAAACGGCTACGAATACTAGTTGGTATTGATTTGTAAACACTCTTAGTAACGAAGAACAAGAATGTTACTAAAGCACCTTTAAGTAGGTTGAATGGAATAATACCAGCCGTTACGATTGTTTTTACGTTAGTCACTATGTCTGCTAGATTCATAATATATCCATACGCTGGAAGTAATACGAAGTAGTTAAGTAATGTCATGAATACTGTTATTGCTAGTGTTCCCAAGATTCCACCAATAATAGTCTTAGCAGTACCTTTTTTGTAGAAGAATATGATAATGCTAATAAAAGTAAATTCTACTACTATATTAGCAATTGATCCGATTGGTTCATGTGATAACAAAGCGAAGTGTAGGAAGTTTTTTAAGAATGACACTAAAAGTGCATCTTTATATCCTAATAATAATAACGCCATGAATAGCGGGATGAACGTAAAATCAAATTTTAGAAATGGTGGCAAGAATGGCACAGCAAAACTAAAAAAAGATAGAAGTAGAGCAATAACTGCAAGCATACCACTCAAAACTAGTGAGTGAACATTTTTTTTATACATTTAAAACCTCTTTCCTATCTTCATAGGCAATAAAATAGCCGCAATACTATTTTTAAAAAGGTATATTCTAAATCTACGTTAGATATAAAAAACACCACTTTAAAAATTTTAAAGCGGGACTGAAAGGTATGAAAAATAAGCGTTACACTTAAACGAAGTACAGCAAATATACATACGTAATATACTGTATGTGTAAGTTTATTTATTCTATATCTTCTATCATCCAGACTGTACTGTCGGTTTTGGAATTTCACCAAATCTGCTTGCGCTCGCGGACTTTGACCGCCGGTCGGGAATTTCACCCTGCCCCGAAGATAATTAAATTTATTATTTATACGTTTATTATAAACTGAACTTGCTAAGTTGTAAAGTGAAAAGGTTTAACTTTTTAAAAAAGATGGGGAGTAACTCTGTTTAATCGAGCCACTCCCCATCAATTATAATATTATTTATTATTCTACTGTTACTGATTTAGCTAAATTACGTGGTTTATCCACATCTAATCCTTTAGTGTAAGCTGCGTAGTAGGCGAATAATTGTGTAACTACGATACTTGCGATTGGAGCAAGATCTTCGTTTACGTTAGGGATTGCGTAGTCGCCTTTACGAGCTAATTTTTCTAATGTAATGATTAGAGTATTAGCACCACGGCTAGCTACTTCACTTACGTTACTACGTGTATTTAAGTCTAGTTTAGCGCTTGTGATAAGAGCTACAACAGGTGTTCTTTCTTCGATAAGAGCGATTGTACCGTGTTTTAATTCTCCTCCGGCAAATCCTTCTGTTTGAATGTAAGAAACTTCTTTAAGTTTTAGAGCTGCTTCACATGCACTATAGTAGTCGATTCCACGTCCGATATAGAATGCATTGCGCTCTGTGAATAAGTTTTTAGCTAAGTCTTTGATAGTTTTTGTATCATCTAAAATTGATTCGATTGCAGAAGTAATTACTGATAACTCTTGCTCGATATCAAATTTAGGTTGTTTAGAAAGTTGTTTAGCTACTTCGTAAGCAAGTATGCTTAGTGTTGCGATTTGAGCAGTATATGCTTTAGTAGATGCAACTGCGATTTCAACACCTGCGTGAAGTAATAATGTATAGTCACATTCACGAGATAGAGTTGAAGCATCAACGTTAGTAAGTACTAAGAACTTATAATCTGCGTTTACGCTGCGTAATTTTGTAAGTACAGCACGAAGGTCAGCTGTTTCTCCTGATTGAGAAAGGAAGATAAACATTGGCTTTTTAGATAATAATGGCACGTTGTAAGCAAATTCTGATGCTAAGTGTACCTCTGTAGGAATACCAGCCCATTTTTCAAAGTAGTTTCTTCCTACTAGACCAGCGTTGTAACTTGTACCACATCCGATAATGTATAATCTATCAGCATCTTTTACGTTGTTGATAATTTCGCTATCAATATTTACATCATGTCCATCGAAGTAGTGAGAGATGATATTACGCATAGCTCCTACTTGCTCATGAATTTCTTTAATCATGTAATGTTCGTGGATACCTTTATCGATTTCTCCAGCGTTTAAGTTAGTTGAGAAACTTTCACGCTCTACAACATTACCTTCTTTATTTTCGATAGTTACGCTATCTTTTTTCACGATAACAAATTCACCATCGTTGATTTCTAAGAAGTTGTTAGTGTACTTAATCATTGCTAAAGCATCACTACCAACATAGTTTTTATTCTCTTCTCCTAGTCCGATAAGAAGTGGACTTTTGTTTTTTGCTACATATAATGTGTCTTTATCTTCTGTATCGATTAAACAAAGTGCATAAGAACCTTGAAGTTTAGATACAGCTTTTTTGAAAGCTTCTTTAGTATCAAGACCACGATCGCTATAAACTTGTACTAATTGAACGATAACTTCAGTATCAGTTTCAGAAACAAGTTCTACACCTTTGAAAAATCTTTCTTTAAGTTCTTGGAAGTTTTCGATAACTCCATTGTGAACTAAAATAAAACGTTTGTTGAAGCTTTGGTGAGGGTGAGAGTTAGTTGTGTTAACTCCACCGTGAGTCGCCCAACGTGTATGACCAATACCTAATTCTAGGTGAAGTCCTTCAGGGATTAGGGCTTCTAGGTTTTTAATACGACCTACAGACTTAGTAACACTAGCTTCTCCATTAACAACACCAGCAATACCAGCTGAGTCGTATCCACGATACTCAAGGCTGCTAAGTCCATCGATTAAAAATTTAACTCCATTTGCTTCTCCAACAAATCCTACAATTCCACACATATTAAAAATTCCTCGCTTTTTTATTTAATTTATTTTTTATAGAAAGTACTATAAAGTTTTATATCTATACTCAAATATATTGTACTTCATTAAGTTTATGTAAACATTAAAAGAAGACATAATGAGCCTATAGAGAGGGGATAATGATTTTGAAGGGTGGGTGTTCACCATTGTTCCTAAAGATATCAAGTTGCTGTTGCATACGCTATAGCTATGAGTTAATCGTTAGGTTTCTTGAATCAAAAAGATGATAAGAAACCTTATCGAGTAACTTAGACAACAGCTACTCAAAATATAAGGAATGAAATGATGAAATATTTTGCTAGTAGCCACTGTAAATATTTCGTCGTCACTGTGTTCCTAAAGATACAAAGGTACACCCCAGCAGTGGCAACTAAAGTTTTTGTCGTCATTCTTCCTTAAAAACTAAGTTGCTGTTGCATACGCTGCACCTAACTATTTCGTCGTCTCTTCGTTCCTAGAAATAGTAAAGTGCACCCCATTGTACATTATCTAACGAAACTCTCTGGTTCCGAAAAAGCATCCGCCGAATTTTCGATAACTTTTTTCCTCGTCAACTAAATTCAATTTAACCTTTAGAACTTAGTTCGGGCGCTATAATTATAAATTGAAATTACCTCCTGATATTTTAATCGTACATATTATTATACTAGATGAAAAGAGCATTGTAAACTGAAAGGACATATTTACATAAACTCAGATATTCCAATAAAACATTTGAAAATTTAACCTTAATTTTTAAATTGTAGAAATATAAAATTGATTAATAAAAAACCTACTTACTCTTTGAGTAAGTAGGCGATATTATTATTCTGATTTTTGAGTATCAGCAGCTACCTCTTTAGCGTTTTTCACTTCATCAGGTAGTTTGATTTCTTTAACGTTGTTTACGTTAGAGTATTGAATGTTTTGTTTGATTTTCATTGTTGTTGGAGTTGATGTGTTTTTAGTAGCAAGCTCCATGTTTACTTCGTTAGTTAAAGGTGTGTAATCTTTAGTAACAACAAGTTTGATTGTAACGTTTTTGAAATCAACGTTGTTGAATGCACTAGCATTTACTTCATTTCCAGAAGATGTATTAGCAACAGCAACCATAAGGTCTTTAAATTGGTCTCCACTTCCTGTGTATGTTAGAACGTAGTTTCCATTTTCTTCAGTTTTCTTGAAATCTTTAGCAATTTTTTTGTAGAATTCTAAGATTTGTTCTGAGTTTGCGATTTTTTTAAGGTTTTCGAATTGAGCAGTAATGCTGCTGCTTGAGCTTTTAACCCACTCATCTTGTCCTGTTGATTTTGCATAAGCAGTTCCATCTTTAATGTATAATTCTAGTGTTTGGCTTTGACCTTGAGCTTTTACATCAGTAGTAGCTTTAATTGCTAGAGGATCGATGATTAATGATCCTGATACAGTATTTTCAACTGTTTGAGTTTGCTCACCAACTAAAATTTCAGAACTGTTAGTCGCTACGAAATCTGTACTTTTTATGTTTTTAGATGATTCTACTGATTTATTAACGATTTGTTCTGTAGAAGCCCCCATGCTACATGCAGCAAGAGTAACTGAAAGAATAACCGTTGCAATAAGCAATAGATATTTTTTTAGTGATTTTGTTTTTAATACTTCCATATTCATCCCTCCATATAAAAAGAAAATGCTAAGCACCTATATACTTAGCATAACTCTTTATTCTTTCCAGATTATTTCGTCAATCTTTCATTATTGAAAGATTTGGAAAACAAATATCAAAAGTACT
>CALHQV010000191.1 GCA_938038035.1 uncultured Gemella sp.
ATTAAGCGTCTATATGAGTTGATAAATCATGGATATATGTTAGAAGATTCTTTAGAATTTCTATTAATTCAATATGAAGTTGCTGATGACGAAATTAAAAAGATAAAAGAAAAACTCTCTAACGGAAATAAATTATCCGATATATTGGGATATCTTGGTTATTCACAACTAATAATAAGCAAAATAAAATTTGCTGAAGACTATGGAAGAATTGAAGATATGTTACTCGAAGTAGAAACTTATCTATCAATACAAAAAATACAACAAGAAAAGATAATAAAAACATTAAGATATCCGCTATTTTTAACACTCACATTAGTATGCCTTATTATGGTATTTAATGCGCTAGTAATTCCTCAATTTGAGAACATCTATACTTCATCTAATATTAAGATGGATCTCCAAACCATTATATTAATCAAATCACTTTATTATATTCCAAAATTCATTTCCATTATAATTTTATTTACCCTTTTAGGTATAAGTTACTTATTTTATACAATTAAATATAAACCACATCTATTTTTAAAGACCCTATTATATATTCCTAAGATTAGGAACTATTCTAAACTATATTTTTCTTACAGATTTTCTATGGAGTTAAGTTTATTCCTTATGAGTGGATTCTCATTGAAAACAGCATTAGAGGTAATGGTCGAAGAAAACTATGATTATTATTTAACAGAATTTGCTGAAGAAATTTTACATGAACTAGATAAAGGTATAAGTTTCGAAGATGCTATTGGAAAAATTAAATACTTTGATAAATCAATTAGAAAATTTGTAAACCACGGAAGAAATAATGGTTTGATTGATAAAGAATTAAAACTTTTCAGTGAATTGATGTTAGATACTTTTTTAACATCATTAGACAGAACCTTAAAAAGATTACAACCTATTTTATTTGGAATCTTAGCTGTAGTAATAGTTGGACTGTATATGGTAATACTACTTCCAATTTTTAATATGGCAAGTTCATTAAAATAAGGAGGGAATTATGAAAAAAATTATTCAAAAGTTTAAAAACAAAGACGGTTTCACTTTGATTGAGATGCTAATCGTACTCTTTATAATCGCAATTCTATTAATTCTTATAATCCCTAATATTACTAAGAATATAGATACTGCTAAAGATAAAAGTTCAGAAGCTTATGAAAAAACAGTACAGTCACAAGTTACAGCTTATGAAATAAATGAAAAAGATAAAGATGTTACATTTGAAAAACTAGTTGAGAAACATTATTTAGATGGCCCTGTAGATAAAGCTAGTACAGCACCTAATGGTAAGAAAATAGTAATAGCAAATGGTAAAGCAACACTTCAAAAATAGAAATGGATTCTCTTTGGTAGAGATGATAGCTGTGTTAATGATAGTTAGTATTATAGTAATAATCTTATCAAGAATCTCTATAAATACTTATGAAAAATATCAGGAGAGATTAGCTGTTAATGAGCTAGTGTCAGAAATTTATACTATCCAAACTAAAAGCTTAGGTAAGGATAGATCTTATATTACCTTCTTTTCAAGTGATGATGAGTACGCAGTTTTATATGATGGTCAGAAGTATTGGAAGAAAATACGTAAAAATGGTAAAGCAAAACTTGGTGCAGCTTCAGTGAAATTCGAATATTGGAGAGGAAATCTAATATCTAAAGCGAACACCGTCGATGTAAAGTTTGATAATAGTTTATATCGAATAATAGTTCATTTAGATACAGGGTATGTGACACTAGATGAAATACAATAAAAAAGGATTTACTTTTGTAGAATTGATAGGGGCATTGTTTATATGTTCATTGCTATTTGTATTTTTAATTCCAAATATGGTAAGGCAATATTCTAATCTTTATAAAATTGAAAAAGAATTAGAGATGAGAGAGATATTGTATGAAGAAATTTGTAGTCACTATAAGGACCAAAATTTCACTACAAAGAGAAAAAATTATTACATAAGTGTGAGTGGGAATTCAGCAAGAATTGAGGATGAAGAGACTGGTGAAAAGATCAGTTATAGCTAAATCTAGACAGGGATTCACCTTGCTAGAATTGACAGTATCTTTATTCTTATTAGTAATCCTAACCTTACTACTTATGTTAATACTACAGACTACAATAAACACCTCTAAAAGATTTTTAGACTATTCAAATTATGAATATGCCTTAGCACACAGAAAAATACTACAGACATACAATAATAGTGCAAAAGTCATTCAAGAAAAACATTATATTATAATGAAAAGTAAAGATGATTCAGAAGATGTAAGGATAAATTTCAATGATAATCAAATCTACATGGACAAGTTTAAAAATTCTAATGACTTTGCTGGATATATTCTTCTACTAAAACATATCAAGGGATATACTTTATCTGTTGAAGATGATACTATACATATACTAATCGTAGATAAAAACAATCACGAACATGATATGTTTCTAAAGATAAAAGATGAAAAAACAGATAAAGAAAAAGCCCAAGAAGAGAAAGAAAAAGAAGAAAAAGAAAAAGAAGAGAAGGCAAAGAAAGATAAAGAAATACACTCTAAAGATAATGTAGAAATAGAAAAAATAAAACCAAGCACTAACAATGAGGAGGGAAGTTAATGCGATGAATATAATAAAAGAACATAAAAAAGCAAATGCAATAATAGCATCCTTACTTGTAACCTTGTTAGTGATAACAGTTATATTTAGTATTATGGGGATTTACATTAATAAAATGTATACAATAAAAAGTTTAAATGACTATTACGATAAACAAATAACACAGCAGCTTAAAGAAAATAATAAATCTAAATAATAGATAGGCTCATCCTAATTTTATAGAGAAAATTGGGATGAGTTTATTGTTTAAAATCTTCAGATTTTTTCGTTGTATTAGATTGTAATTTCCTAAAAAGAAATTAGATTTTTAGTAGAAAAAACTATGAAAAATGAAATTATAAAGTATTGTGTAATTATTAAACGAATGTAGTAAAGATGAATATTTTGTAGTTCATATATTCCTTATAAATACAGAAAGATATATTAAGTGTTGCTTTGTTTTATCAAATAGTTTAAAATAGTACTATATTGACAAAAATTGAAATTAAATTTAAAGGAGATATTAATGGGTAAGAAATTATTATTAGGTCTTGTAGGTGCTGGAGCACTTGCAGCAGCTACTGTATTTCATAAAAAAGAAAATCTTAGTTCAGAAGAACGTGAAAAAGTAGAAGAAGCTAAAAAGTATTTAGAAGAAAAAGGATATATTGTATCAGAAAAATCTAAGTTTCCTGTTGGAAGTTTAAACTTATTTTCTGTTTCTTCATTACCGATGTACTATAAAGCTGCTAAAACAGTGGCTAAATATATTTTATAGTTATGTTTATACCAGAAAAGAATTATTCATTTTATGAAGATAATCCAAAGGGTAAATTAACTATTAAGAAATTTGTAAAAGAAATATATTATCGTCTTATGTATGATGAGATATCATTACTTTCTGCAAATTTAACTTATTATTTTATCTTATCTTTATTCCCAATGCTAATTGTAGCCTTGGCCTTGACGCCATATTTTAAAATCGATCAACAATTTCTATTGGAGAAGATTCAAAACTACGCACCAGGAGCCCTAGGTGATTATCTTTTTGATATGATTTCAGAAGTCTTAAATAATAAGAATAATACGATTATCACAGTGGGGATTGTCTTCACACTTTGGTCAGCATCTAGTGGTATTTATGGAATAATTATAGCATTTAATAATGCATTTAGAGTTCGTGATGGAAGAATATGGATTGTTACTAAAATAATTAGTGTAATCTTAACAGCATTGTTCTTAGTTGGTATGTTTCTTGCGTTAGCTTTAATCGTATTTGGAAAACAACTTACATACCTTCTATTTCACAAATTTAATCTAGATGAGGGATTCTATAATTTATGGTCGATAATTAATTATACATTACCATTACTTTTTATATTCTTTGTTTTTATGTTCTTATATACTATGGGACCAAACTTGAAACTAAAAGCTATTAGTATATTACCAGGGGCGTTGTTTGCAACATTATCTTGGACAATAGTCAGTAGGTTATTTGGGTATTATATTGATCATTTTTCAAGTTATATAAAAACTTATGGAACAATCGGAGCATTTATGGCATTCATACTTTGGCTATATATTACTGGATATATACTAATTATAGGTGCAGAAATTAATGCAATATTCCATAATTATAAAGTAGAACAGAGAGTATTTGAAGAAACTCATACAAAGGAATAGCGGATAATATTGTTACCAAATTTGGCTTAGTAGAGCTTTACAATATTTAGTAAAATATATTTAAAAGCAAGTACAAAAATATGTACTTGTTTTTTTGTAGAATTTTATACTAAGTTAGTTTGGTATTATAGTCCAGTTGAAATACAGGCAGAATTATATAAAAAGAAAGTGTTTTATAGTATAATTGTAGGTACTTAATTAAGAAAATTGATTAAAGATTGAGAGGATTAAGCTATGGAAAAAGAAATTTATCTAGCAGGAGGATGTTTCTGGGGTGTTGAAGGTTATTTTGCGCAACTTGATGGAGTAATTACTACAAAAGTTGGATATAGCAATGGACAAACAGCAGAAACTACTTATCAACAAATTAAATCAACAGATCATGCAGAGGTTATTTACTTAAAATATGATAATTCAGTATTACCACTAAATGATGTATTACGTCACTATTTCAGAATTATTAATCCAGTAAGCATCAATAAACAAGGTGGAGACAGAGGACGTCAATACAGAACAGGAATTTACTATGTAGATGAAGAAACAAGGGAAGAAGTAGTTAAATTTATCGAAGAACTTCAAAAAAATTATACTAAGAAAATCGCTGTAGAAGTAGAAGCTGTAAATAACTATATCGACGCAGAAGAATATCATCAAAAATATCTTGAGAAGAACCCTACAGGTTATTGCCATGTAGATTTAAGTTTGGCGAAAAAAAGCTTGTAATTTTCAAAATAAGTTTGAAATAATTACTAAAAAAAGGTAAAATATAAGTAAGTATAAATAAAAACAAGGAGTTAGAAAATGACAAACATTTTAATTTTCGGACACAAAAATCCAGATACTGATACAATTTGTTCAAGTATCGTATACAATAACTTAAAAAGAATTCAAGGAATGGATTCAGAAGCTGTAAGACTTGGTGAAATCAATGATGAAACTAAATACGCTTTAGAATACTTTAATGTAAGTTTACCACGTTTAGTAGAGGAAGTAGCAGAAGGACAACACGTTATCTTAGTTGACCACAATGAATTCCAACAATCAGCTAATGGAATCGAAAAAGCTGTTGTTCGTGAAGTAATCGATCACCACCGTATCGCAAACTTTGAAACAGCTGCACCATTATATTACCGTGCTGAGCCATTAGGATGTACAGCAACAATCCTAAAAAAAATCTATGAAGAGCAAAATGTTAACATCGACAAACAAATGGCAGGATTAATGTTATCAGCTATTATTTCTGATTCATTATTATTTAAATCTCCAACATGTACTTTACAAGATAAAGTTGCAGCTGAAGAATTAGCAAAAATTGCAAATGTTAATTTAGAAGAATATGGCCTTGCTATGCTTAAAGCTGGAGCATCAACAACTGATAAAACAGCTGAAACTCTAATTTCTTTAGATGCTAAAGAATTCGTTTTAGGAGCAGATAAACTTGTAGTTGCTCAAATCAACACAGTTGATGCTAACGAAGTAGCTGATAGAAAAGAAGAATTAGAAGCGGCAATCAATGCAGAATTATCTTCAAAAGGATTAGCAGCGTATGTATTTGTAATTACTAATATCTTAACTTCAGATTCAGAAGTACTAGTATTAGGTGAAAAACAAGATAAAGTTGCAGCTGCATTTGGAAAAACTCTAGAAAATGACTTTATGACACTTGAAGGTGTTGTATCACGTAAAAAACAAGTAGTTCCTCAAATTACTGAAGAGTTTTCAAAATAATTATTTAAAAATAAACTTTTAAAAAGAGACTAATCCAAAAGGTCTGAATTTTAAAAAGTTTATATGAGAACGCATAGTCGTAGTGGTTTATTGATATTTAAATTCGTATTATTAAGACACTTAGATATCTAATAAACTTTGCGGGGGTGACTCGACAAAATCGATTTCTCCGAAATCACGATTTTTGAGTCACTCCCTTTCTAATTTATATAAAATAACAATCGAAAGGAAATATATGGATACATTTAAAGCAATATATTTGCCCTTTTTGAAGAAGATTATTGTAAACACATTAGTTGTAATAGCATTTGCAGGTTTAACACAAGGAAAACTAAAAATTGATCATCCAATATATGGTTTCCTTGGAGCTTTACTGATTACAATATTATTCACGTTAGTTAGACCACTATTGATAGTTACTGTAATATTAACAATATTTAGTTTGGGACTATTTTCATTATTAGTAAGAACTTTATTAGTTTATTCAGTTTCTTATATATTGGCACCACATTTTGAGATAGTATCGTTTTGGACAGCAATAGGGTTAGTAATAGCGATTAAAATTTTCAATTTTATATTTAAAACTGAACCAAGAACGATAGTAATAAAAACATTTAATAAAAAATAAAAAAGGAAAAAAATTATGCCAAAAATTACAACAAGAGAGCTTGCTGAAAAATTGAATTTAGAAGTGATAAGTGGTGAAAAAGGATTAGATAGAGAAATCACAACTGACGAGTTATCTCGTCCAGCATTGCAACTTGCAGGATATTTTTCTCACTATTCACCAAAAAGAATTCAAATTCTCGGGACAAGTGAATTATCATTCTTTAAATTAATTCCGGATGTTGAGAAAAAATCAAGAATGCGTATGTTATGCACGCGTATAACGCCATGTATTATTATATCTAGGGAATTAGAAGTTCCAAAGGAATTAATAGACGCAGCTAATAAATACGATACACCAGTATTAAGATGTAGACAAGATACTACGAAATTGATGGGGAATATTTCGAATCACCTTCGAAGAGTATTTGCACCTACAACTTCTATACACGGAGTATTTATTGAAGTTTATGGTATAGGAGTCCTATTAACAGGAGAAAGTGGAATTGGTAAGAGTGAAATAGCGTTAGAACTTATTAAACGTGGTCACCGTTTAGTAGCAGATGATAGAGTAGATATTAGAGAAATAGAAAAAGGATTCTTAATTGGAAGTTGCGAATCTACTTTAATCAAGCACTTATTGGAAATTCGAGGATTAGGAATTATTAATGTAATGACATTATTTGGTACAGGGGCTGTACGTAGTGATAAGAGATTACAGTTAAATATTCACTTAGAAACATGGAATGATCAAAAACAATACGATAGAATTGGTTTAGGTGATGAAAGTAAAGAAATTCTAAATTCAAAAATTGAGAAGAAAACAATTCCAGTAAGACCTGGACGAAATGTTGCAATCATTATAGAATCTGCCGCTATGAACTATAGGTTAAATCAAATGGGTGTCAACACAGCTAAAGATTTTACATCACGATTAGCAGAAGAAATAAAAAGAAATAATATGAATAATGGGGTGGAATAATATGACATTAGGTTACTTAGATCCAATCGCATTTCACTTGTTTACAAAACCAGTATATTGGTATGGAATTATTATAGCGACTACAGTATTTTTTGCATACTACCTTGCTGATAGAGAAGCTACAAAAAGAGGGTTAAAAAAAGATACAATGTTAGATCTATTACTAATAGCTTTACCTATAGCGTTTATCTTTGCTCGAGCATACTATGTAATATTCAGATGGGAATTTTATAAAGGTGACTTCGCTAGTATGATAGCCATTTGGGATGGTGGAATAGCGATATACGGTGGTTTAATTGGTGGATTTGTAGTGTTATACTTCTTTGCAAGAAGAAGAGGGATAAAGATTATCAAGTTATTAGATATAATAGCGCCAAGTTTACTAGTAGGACAAATGCTAGGCCGTTGGGGGAACTTTTTCAACCATGAAGCATACGGTGAAGCAGTTAGTCAACAATATTTGCAAGATAGATTTATTCCAAACTTTATTATAGAAAATATGTATATTGATGGAGCATACCGTCAACCAACATTCCTATATGAAAGTTTATGGTGCTTTATCGCACTTGTAATACTTCTATTAATTAGAAATAAACTGGCACAAAGTGAAGTCTTTGCTGCATACCTAATCTTATATGGAGTAGAGAGATTTATCGTTGAAGGAATGAGAACAGATTCACTATATCTAGGAAGCTTGAGAGTGTCTCAAGTCCTTTCACTAGTATTTGTAGTAGGAAGTCTGTTATACTTAATAGTGCTTAATACAAAATATAAAGATAAGAAGATTTTGTATAGAGAATCATAAAAGAGAAGGTGGAAAATATGACAGAAAAAATTTATGACCTAATTATCGTAGGAGCAGGACCAGCAGGTATGACTGCTTCAATCTATGCATCACGTGCGAATATGTCAGTATTGATGCTAGAAAGAAAATATCCAGGTGGACAAATGCTATCAACTGAAGGAATTGAGAACTATACTGGATATGAAATGATTACAGGACCTGAACTATCAGAAAAAATGTTCGAACACTCTAAAAAATTCGGTACAGAATTTGGTTTTGGAAACATAACAGAAGTTGGAGTTAAAGACGGACTTAAGTATGTAGTTGCTGGTGAAAAAGAATATGTAGCGAAATCAATTATAATTGCAACAGGATCAGAACACAAAAATCTTGATGTTCCTGGCGAAGAACAGTTTTCAGGAAAAGGTGTAAGTTATTGTGCAGTTTGTGATGGTGCATTCTTTAGAAATAAAGAAGTAGTAGTTATCGGTGGAGGAGATTCAGCTGTAGAAGAAGCATTATACTTATCTAACTTAGCTGCTAAAGTAACAATCGTTCACAGACGTGATGAGCTACGTGCCCAAAAAATTCTACAAGATAGAGCGTTTGCTAAAGAAAATATCGAATTCGTTTGGGACAGTGTTGCATACGAAATTAAAGGTGAAAGAAAAGTTTCTTCAATTGAAATAAGAAATGTAAAAACTGGTGAAGAAAGTTCTATTAAAGCTGATGGAGTATTCATCTATGTTGGTATGATACCACAAACTCAAGATTTCAGAGATTTAGGTATTACTAATGAAGCTGGATATATCCCAACTAATGAAAAATTAGAAACATCAGTACCAGGTATTTTTGCAGCTGGAGATGTACGTGAAAAAGAAATCCGTCAAGTAATCACAGCAGCATCTGATGGAGCTATAGCAGCACAAAGTGCTTATAGCTTTGTAGAAGGTTTAGAATAATAAAAAAAGGGGTAACTCAACAAATTTCAATTTCTTAAGAATCACGATTTTTGAGTTACTCCCTTTTTCTGAATAAGAACTGTGAATTGTAGTTAAATCCACAGTTCTTATTTTATTTAATTTTATCCTTTAAAATCAAATATACTCTTGCGTTTAGAAAAATCAAATTTAATATAATTATTTTTATTAATAACTTTTTCTTTAAATTGATCTACAGGAATATTTTCAATCTTATCAACCGGGTAGTGTCTCTCATATTCTTTAGGGTTAACTTCAGCATCAAAACTGAAGTCATCAGTTTTTTCAAGAGCAGTTCCATCTTTAATTAACTTATAGAATGTATAACCGTGAACTTTAGCACCACCTGAACCATAAACATGAAAAGCTTTATCTTTAGTAATAGTTAGTGTAGTTCTTTCACCATTTACAAATTCAGGTGTAATGCGAACTACTTTATTATTCTTATCAAGAGTATAGACATCCATTGGACTATATTCATTTGGTTTGTCTTTACTAGCTTCTGTAAATAGTAACAGTTCATCCTTTCCATCACCATTGATATCGAAGAAACCATAGTTTAAAAAGTTTTTCCCAACTTGTTTTTCTCCAAAAACTTTGTAGTTTGATATAGCTACAGGATTTATATCTTGTTTATCAGATTTACCTTTGTTAATAGCATCTTGATAATCTTTTAAAACACTGGCATATGCTTTTTCATAATTATCAGGCTTTTTATTTTCATTGTTATTAGCATTATTTTTGTTGTTATTTTTGTCACCTTCAGTTTTTTCTCCGAAGTTTTTCACTGATTTCCAATTTTCACCATCGAATTTCAGTATTTCAGGTAGAGGGAAAGTGCTGTTAAATGAATTTTTAGAATCATATTCTTTTCCAGTAGTTATATCTTTATACTTACTATTATCAACGTCTAAACCGGTGAACGTAATTACATTGGTTTTTTCAAGTTTATTTCCATCTTTAGAGAATTTTAAGAAATTGTATTCTCCCGTATCTTTATCGAATTTTCTAATTCTAATCGTTTTATCTTTGAACACTGCAGAACCGGAGTTGTTATTAGAACCATCAACTCCAAGTTTATCTAGTATAGCTCTATCGATTGTTTCTGGATTAAATAATCTAATTACCTTATTATTTTTATCAAATGTGTACATATCAATAGGGTTATTAGGTTTATCATTTCTAGAAATTAAAAGCTCTTTTCTTCCATTATTATCAATATCGTAAAATACATATTTTATGTAATCATCATTTTTCTTCTCTTTTATAGCAGCTTTTAAAGCTTCAGCATTAATAGATTTATCAGCACTATCTGGATTGTTAATAGCCGCTTTATATTTTTGAATAATTGATCCATAAACTTCATTTTCATCAATAATTATAGTTTTTGATTTTTTAGAATAATAATAGTAACCACCACCAGCTAATAATACAATTGCAAGTAAAGTAGATAAAGCTGCTATTAATTTTTTCTTAGATTTTTTTTCTTTCTTAGAAGACAGAGCATCTACTGATCTATTATTTTTAATAGGTGGCACAGGAGGAACTGTTTCAAAAATACCTTTATCATTATTTTGTCCATTATAATGTTCAGCTTGAACCTTATTGTTATTTAAATTATTATTTATAGGTTGTACAGTAACGTTGTTTCTCTCATCAATGAATACTTGTTCATTATTTTGATTAGTAAAGTGTGTGTTATTTTCAAAATCATGGGTACTATTTGGGTGTGAATCACTAAAATTTTGTTTCTCATAATTACCTTGATTATGTGATTGAGAGACAAACGTCCTTCCATTCTCAAAACTTTGTTCATTATAATTATTTTGAAGAGTTTGAGGATTATAGTTTGCGTTATTATAGTTATTTTGCGAATAATCTTGTGTATAATTCTCATAATTTTGATTATAGTTGTTTTCACCATAACCAAAATTTTGATTATGTTGTGAATAGTTATCATAGTTTTGATTGTAATTTTGGTTATTAAAACTATAATCTTGACCTTGATTATAGTTGTTATAATATGTATTATCATAATTTCCGTATCGCTCGTCTTGACTATAGTTATTATTATTTAATTCATTATTATAATTGTTGTAATTCTGGTTAGTATTATAGTCCTGGTCATAATTATAGTAATTTTCATTGTTATAATTATTTATAGTATTATTCTGTGCATTATACTCGGAATAACCTTCATAATTATTATAATATTGATTATTATTTTGATAAAATTCTTCGGTATTTTGTTCACCATTATAATAATTATTTGGATAATCGTTATTTTGATTAACCTTATTATTTGGGGAAGTATTATTATCTTTTGTCATAAACATTTCTCCTTAATATCTTATAATTAATATTATAAAAAGTTTTCTAAAGAAA
>CALHQV010000192.1 GCA_938038035.1 uncultured Gemella sp.
AAAGCGGTACGCGAGCTGGGTTCAGAACGTCGTGAGACAGTTCGGTCCCTATCCGTCGTGGGCGTAGGAAATTTGAGAGGAGCTGTCCTTAGTACGAGAGGACCGGGATGGACGTATCAATGGTGTACCAGTTGTCACGCCAGTGGCATAGCTGGGTAGCTAAATACGGAAGGGATAAGAGCTGAAAGCATCTAAGCATGAAGCCCCCCTCGAGATGAGATTTCCCACGGATATTAAGAC
Source organism: uncultured Gemella sp. (assembly GCA_938038035.1). Classification (GTDB taxonomy): domain Bacteria; phylum Bacillota; class Bacilli; order Staphylococcales; family Gemellaceae; genus Gemella. The sequence continues at coordinate 241 of CALHQV010000192.1, forward strand.
CCCTTGAAGACGACAAGGAGAATAGGTTAGGAGTGTAAGCACGGTAACGTGTTCAGCTGACTAATACTAATAGGTCGAGGACTTAATCAAGTGAAGTTCTTTAGAAGTAACTGTTGACAAATAGAAAAAAGATGATATAATATGTATATGAAGTTTTCGTCTGGTGGCGATAGCGAAGAGGACACACCTGTACCCATACCGAACACAGAAGTTAAGCTCTTTAGCGTCGAATGTAGTTGGGCTTACGCCCTGTGAGACTAGAACGTTGCCAGGCAATAGTGAGAGCCTTCCTTTTGGAAGGTTCTTTTTTTATTTATAATAAGAAGATCAAATAATTAAAGAGACCCTACTACTTAAATAGAGTCTCTTTAGTTTTCGTTATTTTTTAGTTCTATGGATATATGGTTTTCTTTCTGCTGGTTTAATTTCACCCATGATTGAGTAAATATTAGTATCTGTTGCCAATAAAGCATGTCCACAAGGAGCTTCAAAAGGAATTTCTCCTAATTGATACCAGCGGTTTTCTTTTAAGTTGTAGACTAGTTCTTTTTTATTCCATTTATAGTCGCTTACAGGACGTCTGAAGTATGCGTCACGATATTTCGCATGATCTTCACCTTGTAATGTTGTTAAGTTGAATACTGCATCTTTCCATACATCTTTGTTGAAACCACCGATTACTAGTAGTTCATCTTCGTTTAATTGAGCCCAATCAGCACCTAGTAGAGATACTTCTTCGTTATCGATAACTACATCAGCTAGTTGAGTCCATTCTTTTGTTTCTAAGTTTACTTTATATCCATCGTTATAAGTTTCACTAGCGCCACCACCATATACATAAAGTTCATTGTTATATACATAGCTAACTGCTTGATTACGTAATTTTCCAGGGAATTCTGAAAATACTTCGAATTTCTTAGTTTTTAAATCATATGCATAAAGTTCATTGTTATTAGATCCATTAATAGATCCGATACCGAAGTATAGTTTATTGTCATTAACTTTTGCGATAACATTTTCTACTGTAAGTGGAAGAGTGTCAACTACTTCAACTTTTAATTTATTATCAACAACTGTGAATGCTAATAATTCTGATGATGTTTCAGTTTTATTCGCAATGTAGTATAAAGTATCATTATATACTGCACTTGGCCCATATGCTAGAGGATAGTCGAATTGAATTTGATCTAATAAAGTTACTCCGTCAGCTGTTTCTTCATATAGATATACATCTTTATGATTTACTTTAACTCCTCCAT
>CALHQV010000193.1 GCA_938038035.1 uncultured Gemella sp.
TCGACATCAAAATAAAAAAAGGAGGTTGTGGGTCTAAATGAAAGGCAAGCAACAAGATTATAGAGTAGAGAAATATATACGATACGGAATTCGTAAATATAGTTTTGGTGCAGCGTCGGTAGCTATTGCGGCTGGACTTATGTTCCTAGGAAATGGGGCTGTATCAGCAACTGAAGTACAGGGAACTGAAGTAGCAGTAGCATCAACGACATCAAAAGCACAAGATGGGGTTCCGTCATCTGACAAAGGAAAATCTGAGTCAGAGACTGCATCTACCAACGCAACAGTAGAAAGCAAATCAGAAGCTATTAAGGTTGCAGATAAAGTAGCTTTGACAAATAAAGTAGCAGCTTTGGAAGCGAAATTGTCTACTGCTAAGAAAGCGGACGCAGCAGCTCAAACAGCAGTTAAAGAAGCATTGGTTTCAGCTAAAGCAATTCTAGCGAAGGTAGATGCTAGTCAAGCAGATGTTGATGCAGAAGCAGCTAAAATTGCTGATTTGACTGCTGTTTTGACAGAGTCAGATGCAAGTGCTAAAAAAGCTGAAGAGGCAAAAAAAGCAGAGGAAGCTAAAAAAGCTGAAACAGCTACCCCTATCACTGATGCTAAAAAAGTTTTGGACCAAGTGACGTCAGAAGCGGAAGTAACGAATGTCCTTGCGGAAGAAGCTGTTCGTAAAAACCATGTTGAGGGTGAAAATAAAGAAGCAATCGAAGCAGCGGTTGCAAAAAACAAAGAGGTTATTGCAGAAGCTAAAAAGACCTTGGATGTAAAAGACTTGACTATCAAAGAAATTGATGCTCAACTCTCACGTTTGAATGAGTCTATCCTTGCGGTATACAATGATCTTAAAAAAGCAGGAATCGGTCGTGATGGGAAACTTGCTGTAGCGTTAGCAGCACAAGATTTTTATGCTGAAGAATCTACAAATACGACTCATGCTTCAGAAATAAATGCAAGAGTCCATACAGGAACAGATACATATCCAATTCCACTCCAAGAAATTAAACTAATCACCGGGACTGATTCTTCAGGATTAGAAGTAGTTGTGTATTCTAACCAACGTAATGGAGATCAACGAGGTGCTGGAAATGGGATGCACACTGAACAAGGTGGAACAACAGGACATAATAATACAGGGCGTGTTGATTATCCTTTAACACCAGAGGCAGCTAAAAAGTTAGCAGAAGAGGCTCCGTTATGGAGAAATAAACTCCGTGCAGATGGTTCAACGATTGCAAATAGAGCAACTGCGATTTATTCGGCTGACGGTGGGTATGAATACCTAGCTACTGAAATCTACAAATATGGATACGAACAAGGAATTGATCGCGTATATATCAAAGGTTTGAAAGACCGTATTGCTGTTACAGAGGCTGCTAAGAAAGCTGGATGGAGTCTTACTTCTATAACACCAACCAATATGGTTCCTGGTTTAGCATATGATGAGGCAACAGATACTATTCAAGGGGTAGTCTCTTCCGATATTGAAAACGGGGTATATGATTTACGTTTTAATATAACTGCAACTAACACTGACGGCCGTTCAGTAACTTTCCAACTTCAGAATTTACGTATGGGTTGGGTAGGATGGCAAGACACCACACCTCCTAAAATAGAATCTGATTCTGCTCGTTATGAACGTACTGTAGGTGATGATGCGAATATCAATGTCCGAATTTATGATAATGCTGGATCAGGTGTGATTCCTAAGGGTTCTAGGGGGAACTATGATTATACAACAGCTGAAGGTAAAGTAATTAAAGTTCGTAAACAGAATTCACCAGCTGTAACTGGTGTGTCAGGCTATAATACTACAGGAGCGACTTTAGATGATTCTAAAGTGTTGATTCCAGGTACCAACTATAGTCTTTCCAATAGTTCAGGAGCTGAACAAGCTAATGATAGAACCAATAATGGTAATGCTATTATTGGAGGTAAGGTTACGGAGGCAGGTATCTATACGGTCTCAGTATATGCCAAAGACTATGATAAGTTATCTAACCGTACAACTTGGAACCAATCAGGTCAAGAGGCACATGCTTCTATCACAGTTGTGGTGAAACCCAAAGTTGAGGTTCAAAACGTTGAAACTTACTCAACAACAGTTCCTGTTAAAATCTCTAGAGGTGCAACAAGTGCAAAAGTAACGATGCCAGATGGAACTGTAACAAATCTTAAAGTAGTTAACGGTAAGTGGCGTGTAGATAGTGGCTCAACTAATAGAGCTGTTACAGAAAACCAGGAGCTAGGTTCTGTAGATTCTGATACTATTTTCAACATTCCGGTTACATCAGAAGCAACGGCTAAAGTAGGTGTGGATAACATTACTGTTGAAGCATCATCTGAAAATGTTAAGGGAACTTTCCTACGTGAACAAGTTGAATTAACTGGAACTGATAATAAAAAACACACCGCAAAATTAAATAGTGCAACTGGTCATTGGGAACTTCCAGCTGATTATGCTGAAGTAAAGACACCAAATGGTGATGGTACTACAACGTGGATAAAACGCCAAGTGTATACTGAAGCGCAACAAGATGGAGCAATGAAATTCTACATCTATGAGTATACTCGTAAGCTGGATATAAATGGTAAGGTAATTAGTGTTACTACACCAGAACGTCCACTCACTGAATATGCTTCTAAGAATACTAGTCAAGCAGGTGATGGAATGTCAGTAACAATCACTTATGATAAACATTCCAATACATGGACTTCATCAGATGGTACAGAAGTGACTGCTACTAAATTGGGTGACGATTCTTGGGAAGTACATACTAAATCAGGATTTGGTGGTATCATTAGAGGAACAATTGCAACAAGCTCAGATGTTGCAACTGTAGTTAATACAAAACCAACAGCAAGTTCACAGAATTATACGTCTACAAAAGGAACTGCGGTAGATCTCCGTAATGAAGCAAAAGCTGCAGTGAGAATCTCTGATACAGAAGATACTAAGTACAGTAAAACAACTTACATTACTCGTATTACAGTAACATCTCCTTCTGGAGTTCAGAAGGTTTATGACACTAACCAAGATGCAAACAACTACAATCTTGCTAGTGGTTATACACTGAATGAAGTGGGAGTCTATACAGTAACAGTTGACGTTATTGATAGTAATGGTAATTACACAACAGATGCTACAATAGGTGGAACTGAATCTGGTGTGGATCATGGGGCTGGCTCATCAACAGCTACAACTACTTACCACATCACAGTAACAGACACGATTAAAGGTCACAATGTTACATCATCTGATATCCAAGGAGCTACTCAAACAGGAACACCAACCTTTACTTCTGTAGGTGATGGTTCAACCATCTCACCAAGTGCAACATCACCAGCTAAGTTGGTTGCCGCTGATGGTAGTCTAGTTGAGACTTTAAAAGTTGCAAATGAGGGAACTTATACAATTAACCCAGCAACAGGTGTTGTAACCTTCGAACCACTTCCAACATTCACAGGACCAGCAACTCCAGTAACTGTCCAACTAACTGCTATTTTAGGTACAGATGCTAATAATGCTAATATTACTGCAACTGCGACAGCTACATATACACCAACAGTAGTTCCAGTAAAACCAACAGCAGTAGCATCTCAAACAACTGGACCTCAAGGGAAAGCCCAAACTTCTGCTATTAAGTTTGACGCAGCAGATACAGATGATACAACTGTAAACTTTGCTAAAGGAACAGTTTCTATTGATGCAAATACAACAAAATCTGTTGATCTTAATACAGCATCAGTAACTCTTCTTAATGAAAACGGTGATGCTGTACCGTCTGTAACAGTTGCAAATGAGGGAACTTATACACTGAATAAAGCGACAAATGTTATTACTTTCCAACCAGTCGCAACATTCACAGGAACTGTTACAAAACCAGTTAATGTACGTATTGCAGATGCAAATGGTACTACTGTAACAACTACTTACACTCCAACTGTCACAGATGTGACTATGACAGCTGAAAATGCAACATCTGAAGACGTTCAAGGTAAAACACAAACTGGAACACCAGAATTTGAAACATCAGATCCATCAGTAACGATTGCAACACGTCAGTTGATTGATCCATCAACGATGCAACCAACTACTAGTGTTACAATTGCAAATGAAGGAACATACACAATTGATCCAACAACAGGTGTTGTAACCTTCGTACCAGTGCCAACATTTACTAGAGAAGGAACAGGAGTAACTGTTCAAGCAACAGATTCGAATGGTGAAACAGCAACAGCTACTTATAAACCAACTGTAACACCAATCACGATTACTGGTGAAGATGTAACATCTAAGAATATTCAAGGTGAACAGCAGTCAGAAACACCACTATTCTCATCATCAGATGAGAGTGCTCCAGTATCAAATTACAAACTTGTAGATCCAGCTACTGGAAATCCAACGACTGCAACTTCAGTGACTGTTGAAAATGTTGGTACATACACAATTGATCCAACAACAGGTGTAGTAACATTCCAACCAGTTGCAACCTATAAAGGAACACCAGCACCAGTAACAGTTCAAGCATCAGCTACTATTACTAATGCAAAAGGTGAATCAACAGTCATCACAGGTACAGCTACCTATACTCCAACAGTAGTTCCTGTAGCCCCAACAGCTAAAGAATCAGCGACAGTTGGTAAACAAGGTCAAGCGCAAACGTCACAAATTGTTTTTGACACCCCTGATACAGATGCTACAACATTGAACTTCGCTAAAGGAGAAACATCTGAAGTATTAGGTGACGATGGTCAACCAAAATCAGTAGCTCTTAATACAGCATCAGTAACTCTTCTTAATGCAAACGGTGATGCTGTACCGTCCGTAACAGTTGAAAATGAAGGAACTTACACTCTTGATAAAACAACTAATGTCATTACATTCCAACCAACTGAAGAATTCACAGGCAAAGCTACACCAGTTAATGTACGTATTGCAGATGCCAATGGTACTACTGTAACAACTACTTACACTCCAACTGTTGTTGCTGAAGATGGAACTGTCATTGTTGAGTACAAGGATGAAGAAGGTAATGTTATCTCTCCTTCAACAACTCCAGTAAACAACGAAAAAGTAACAACTCCATTTACAACTGAGCCAAAAGAAATTCCTGGTTACACTCTTGTTAAAGTGGCGACAACAAATGGTACGGTTGATGAAGCTACTAAGAATGTTTCAGGTAAGGTTACAAATGATACAACTACTGTAACATATACTTATAGAAAGAATGTTCAAACAGCAACTATTTCTTACTATGATGTGACAACTGGTACAGAAGTTGCGATTGATTCAGCTAAAGTACCAGCAGCATCTGCTGAGACAGTAGAAGGTGTTTATAACGGAGCTATCGACTTTACTAATCGTGAAAAAGCAATTGCAGCTCTTGAAAAAGCTGGCTATACGTTAGTAGAAGACAGTTTCGTTGCAGCAACGACAGCTGATAAACTGTTTGATAACGACACGGCGGTAACTCAAAACTTCAAGGTAACAGTTAAACAACGTGTGGAACCAGTGACTCCAAATGATGAGAAACCTGTTCCAGGAAAACCAGTTAATCCAGAAGATCCAAACTCACCTGTATGGCCAAATACTGCAGAAAATCTTGAGTTAACTAAGACAGTTACTCGTACAATCAAGTACCGCTACAATGATGAAAATGGTAAAGAAGTAACAGCTGATGAAGTTCAAACAGTAACCTTCACACGTAGCGCAAGCGTTAACTTGGTAACAGGAAATGTGGAATACACTGACTGGTCAGTAGCACAAACGCTTGAGGAAGTAGTTTCTCCAGAAGTAGCTAATTATACTTACGATAAGGAAACTGTTCCAAGCCTTGAGGTAACAAACGAGTCAACTGATAGTACAGTATACGTTATCTATAAACCAGTAGCGCCAACTGCAACACCTGCTACATCAACTGATATCCAAGGTAAGCCACAAACAGGTACTCCAACATATAAACATGCTGATGGAACTGAGTTGAAACCAACAACAGATAATCCAGCTAAGTTCGTTGGAACTGAGGAAACAACTATCCCAGCTACTAAGGATGGTAAGACAGTTGGTACATATACAATCGATCCAACTGGTACAGTAACCTTCACACCAAATAAAGACTTCGTTGGCACACCAGACCCAGCTAAAGTAGTTGTAACAGATCCTACAAATGGTACAACTGTTGAGTCAAGTTACACTCCAACTGTAACTCCAGTTACACCAACAGGTGTGGATACAGGTTCTACAGGTCCTAAGAACACTCCTCAATCTGGTACACCAACATTTGTACCTGGTCATAAAGATGTACCAATGGACAATACTGTTCCTGCTAAATTTGAAGATGGTACAACAAGTAAAACAGTTCCAAACGAAGGAACATATACTGTTGATCCAACAGGTAAGGTAACCTTCACACCAAATAAAGATTTCGTTGGAACTGCAACAGGAGTAACTATTGTACGTAAAGACACAAATGGAACTGTAGCGAAAGCTACTTATACTCCGCGCGTGCTTTCTGAAGATGGTACAGTTATTGCTAAGTATGTGAATAAAGAAGGTGAAGCAATCGCAGATACAACTGTTGTTGTTGAAAACGAAGAAACAGGAACTTCTTACACATCATCAGCTAAGACAATTCCAGGTTATGTATTAACAGAAACTCCAGCTAATGCAAATGGTACAGTTACAAACGGTTTGACAACTATTACTTATGTATATGAAAAAGCAACTCAAAACGCTACAATTACATATGTAGATGTCACAACTGGAACTGAAAAAGTTCTTGGAGATATTGATAAGGCTTCTGGTAAGTTCGATGAAGTGATCAATTACTCTACTGAAGACCGTATTATTGCTCTTCAAAAAGCTGGATATGAATTGGTAAACGATGGATTCACAACTGAAGATGGACGTGTTTATGATGCAGATGATACTAAGAATAACTTCAAGGTAACAGTTAAACAACGTGTGGAACCTGTGACTCCAGATGATGAGAAACCTGTTCCAGGAAAACCAGTTAATCCAGAAGATCCAAACTCACC
>CALHQV010000194.1 GCA_938038035.1 uncultured Gemella sp.
AGAGGAATATCAATCAAAAGAAACCGCCGAGGAGAAACTAAAAAATAATGAGATTGACACTATAATTTCTTACGATAACAATACTTATACGGTAACTCACGCTAACATAGACTCTACGAAAACTATACAAGCCCAACAAGTTTTAAAAAATTCTATAAAAGCATCAGAAGTGAAAAATTTGATAGAAGTTGTTAAAAAAGTAAATCCTAAATTAGGTGAAAATAAACAAGAACCTGAAATTAAGGAATATTATAACTATAGTAACGCAGATTCGACATTTTTCAATAAAGTTGCACCTACTTTAATTGCTTATATCATATTCTTCTATGTGTTTCTAATCTCTGGTATGGCACTATTAAAAGAACGTAATAGCGGAACTTTAGATAGACTTTTAGCAACTCCAGTGAAAAGAAGTGAAATCGTCTTAGGTTATGTATTATCTTATAGCTCATTAGCCATAATTCAAACTATTATCGTCACTTTATCATCTGTATATTTATTAAATATTGAAGTTACTGGAAATCCATTTTATGTTATAATAGTTAATGTATTACTAGCAATGGTTGCCTTAACGTTAGGTTTACTAATCTCTACGATAGCAAAATCAGAATTTCAAATGATGCAGTTCGTTCCGGTAATAGTTATTCCACAAATGTTCTTTTCAGGAATTGTATCTGTTGAAAGTATGGGGAAAATAGCTGTCTATATTAGTAAAATCTTACCTGTTACCTACGCTAGTGACGGTTTAAGCAAAATAATTTTAGAAGGTAAAAATCTTCTTACGATTAAAAATGATATAATAGTTCTACTTGCACTTTGTATCCTTCTAATAATCCTTAATATTCTAGGCTTAAAACGATATAGAAAAGTTTAAAAAACAATAGGAGACTCTTATGACTGAAAATATCTTAAAATCTTACTTTAGCATATCTCATGACGAAACCCTGCCACCCGGTAAGAAAAAAACAATAGAAGCTACGATTAAATTATTCGCAAAACAAGGATACCATGGAACTTCTACGCTTCAAATCGCTAAAGAAGCAGGCGTTAGTCAAGCGACCGTATTCAAGTACTTTAAAACTAAAGAAGATTTATTGCATTCAATAATAGTCCCTGTTATTCCTACATTATTTTTAAATTTTCTAAAAAGAACTCAAAATACTAACTCCCTTAAAGAATTAATCAGTTATGTTGTAGAAGATCGCATGGTTTTCCTAAAAGAAAATAAGGATATTGTAAAAATAATCTACTCAGAAGTATTAACAAATGAAGATTTTAAAACACAACTTATTGACTCTTTAAAAATAACATTTGAAAAAATAGACTTCAAAGCTATATTACAAACATATAAAAAAAATAATCCTGAAGTTAACGAAAACTTATCAACAGCCGAAATAATTCGTTCATTCGCAGGACCTATTTCTACGTACTCAGTCCAAAGATTTATTCTTTTTGAGAACATTCCATGCCCTACTGAGGAGCATGATCTACAATTTATTAAACAACAAATCTATAAAAATTTAACAAAGTAGAAAGAAAGAGGAACTTGGTATTTTCCAAGTTCCTCTTTCTTTCTATTCACCTAATCTAATCACCTTATCACAGATTGATAATGTTGATTTATTGTGTGAAATTATTATTGTTATCTTATCTTTTTTACTTTCTTCTAAAGCTTTTAGTACTTCGATTTCACTAAAGATATCGATATTCGCTGTTGCTTCATCAAGAATCAGAAGCTTACTATCATTGTAGAATGAACGAGCTACTGATAAACGTTGTTTTTGTCCAGAACTTATGTTCGAACTTCTCTCTCCAACGATTTCATTTTCACGACGTTTCAAGCTATCTACAAAATTTCTTAAATTAGTTTTTCTTAAAGATGAATCTAACTCTTCTTTATCTAAATCTTTCTCGAAGAATGTGATGTTATCCTTGATTTTCGCATTGAATAAGTAACTATCTTGCAGAATTATCGAGCTATTTTCTCTAAAGTAGCGGTTATCTATCTCTCTTAGATCAACACCATCGATAGTAATATTACCTTCCATGTTTTCATCTGAGATAAATTTCATAATAAGTTTCGCTATTGTAGATTTACCACAACCACTAGGCCCACTTAATCCGATAATCTCGCCTTTTTTCACATCAAAGCTTAGATTATCCACTACAGTATTATCAGCATAACTATATGTTAAGTTCTCAACTTTAAGTTCGTTAAAATCAACAACTACCCCTCTATTTTCCGCTTCTTCTGGCGTATTCATAAGCTCTAAAAATCTCTTTCCACTAGCCATTGTCTGACTTAATGTTGAAGCAAGATTCCCCATGTATAAAATAGGAATAAATGATACAATAAACATCGCAACTAATGAAACAGTCACAAACTGACTATCAAGCGAAGATGCCACATAGATAAATGCCAACACCCCGATATTATAAGTTACAACATTTAGTACATTCAAATCTACTAAAAATTTATTTTTTAGATATGAACTTCTTGTCAGTTCTTCGGTTTCCATATCGATATTACGTTTTGCTTCATCGATTTTTCCATATTGCAATGTTTCAAAAATTCCGTAAGCTTCTTCTGATGAATTGTTATTTACTTGAGTCAGTTTACGACGATAATTTTCACCAACATCTTGCCCAACATTTCTAAAACTTAACGGATACACAAGTCCAATTACAATATAAACTATTAATGCTACTAATGCTAATTTCACACTAAAGAATAATAGGAAGAAACTAACTACTAAACTTTGCACGATATAAATCATAAATGGTGTTATCGTATGCGCGTAAAAAACTTCTAATAATTCAATATCAGTCGTAATCATCGTCATATAATCACCTGAAGTATTTTTCGTAAAATTATCGACAGAGATACGTTTAAATTTTTCTAAAACTTTAACACGTAAGGCATGTAATACTTTGAATGCTACGTAGTGGTTTAAAAGTTGCTCAGTATAACTGAATAATCCTTTTAACACGGCTAAAGCAAAGATTACTACAAATAAAATTACAGCTATTGTTGTTATTTTTGTTAAAAAGAATAACGAGATGAAGTAGGTAAATACGACAAGTGTTAAGTGACCTAAACTTCCGAATAAAGTCGCTCTAAGCAATGGACGTTTAAAATCCTGAGCAATAGCTAACAGTTGTTTTAATTCTCTTAATGATGTCATTACTCTACCTCCTTAGCTAAAAATTTTGATTTCAGTTGTTGTTGGTCTGTGAACAATCTTCTATAAAGTGAATTTTCTTCAATCAGCTTATCATGTGTTCCTTCTTCGATAATTTTCTTATCTTTTAAAACATAGATATTATCTGCATTTGTTATAGTCTCTAAATCGTGAGAAATAACGATAATAATTTTTCCTTCTTTAATTGAATCAAAGGCATTAAGCACGATTTCTTTACTATAATCATCAATATTTGATACAGCTTCATCAAGTATATATAAGTAAGAATCTTTCAAAATTGCTTTTGCTGCAAATAATCTTTGTTTTTGACCACCAGAAAGATTCGCAGCTCCTATCGCAAGTTCATAATCTAGACCACCGTGTTCTTCTACAAAATCTTTAAGATTAACTTTTTCTAAAGCATTGTACATTTCTTCTTCAGTTATATTTTTACGAACACTTAAATGCTCTCTTACAGTTCCTTTAACTAAGTAACTATCATTGGTAATAAGTGTTGTTATTTTAGCCATCTCTCTAGTAGGAATACTATCAATATTGAAGTTATCATATTTTATATTTCCGCTATAGTTAGAATATAAACCTAAAATTAGTTTGATGATAGTAGATTTACCACTTCCACTTTCTCCTACTAAGGCTGTTCTTGTACCCGGTTTAAAAATCATATTGATATTCTCTAAAGTCGTCTCCTCACCATAAGAGAAGCTCACATTGTTCAGAACAACATTCTTCCCAGCTTCTACCTCGATGGTCTCGTCTTTTTCTTGTTCCGGATGATCAAGAAGTTTATAGATATTATCTAACTCAACATTCCCTTTCATCGAAATGTGGAACAAGCCACCTAGTGCACGTAATGGTTTAAAACATTCTAAAGAAGCTACAATTACGAAAACAATAAGCTTCTGATCTTTCACCACAAAAATAGCAATGATTGATAAAACAAAAATAGAAACATAAGTAATAGCATCCATCACATTAATAGAATTAAGTTGGTGACGAAGTAACGCCATCGTTGATTTTCTATATTTTGCACTACGAGTATCAACATCACTCGCTACATTATCTTCTTTACCATAAATTTTTGCCGTTGTGAAACCTGATAATCTATCGTAGAATACCTCTGATAAACTTAAGAAATCACTGAAGTTCTTTTTATTAGCCTTTTTAGACTTCTTAATAATAATCATAATAGACACAGGAATAAGCGGATATAGTAACAACATCGCTATAAATAGCAGAATATGAATCTTCCCATAAATCACAAATGAGCTAAGCACTATAAATAATGTCGCAAACATTTGTGGTACAAACTTATTGAAATAAAATTCAATATTCACAATCGATGAAGAATTCATCACAAGAAGACTACCAGTATTTACTGCTTCTGTGTAATTTAACGAAAGTTTTTCTACTTTGTTGTAAATCTCTTTCCTTAATGTATTTCTAACCTGTTTAGAAATTTTGTGACTAAAGTAATTATCCCCTGTTGTAGCTCCATAATAAACTACTAAACCTATTACCGTCTTTAAGATAAAGCCTAACATAGCTCCATTTCTACTCTCTTCACCTAGTGAATAAAATAGAAAATCTACAAAGTTGTAGATAAAAAATAGCGAGCACCAAAAGGCAACAAGTTTAAGAATCGCTACGAGATATACTTCCTTTTTGATATTGAAGAGAGCCATCGCTCTACCGTCTATCTTCATAATATCTCCTTATTTAATTTCAAATTTAGATTTATTTTACACAAAAAGAGTAAAAAAACTAACAGAGAATTTCAATTGTTTTCTATAAGAAATCCAACATTCACTCTTTTTATGAAAAAGGTTCTAGTTACCTATGTTGATATTAATTATCAATTGCACTTTTTTATTATACTATATAGATAAATTAAAAGATAGCTTTAACGTTTATTGTTACGAAAATGTTCAAATTTGTTGAGAATGTTCGGAAAACGGAGTTTTTTCTTGTTTACACCAACTCTTTATATTTTAAGATTTTGTGTGCGTAGGATGTACAGTCTGTCTTTGCTTATTAAATTGTGTGTTCCCTTCAAAAAGACAATAAACGACTTTTATTCTTTTTATCTTACTTTTATTCTTATATTTCCCATTTTGTAAGAACAAAAGTCCACGGCTACACAGTAAAAAAAGAGGGGAAAATTTTTTAAAAATCTTACCCTCTTTTCCATCTAGCTTCCTAATATTATTATTTTATCTGCTAAGTTTTCAATTTTTTCACTATTTCTATGAGTTATCATAATAACTGTAGATTCTTTGTCATTTAATATTATTTCCTCAATATCATCTGCCAACTTACTATCTAAATTAGCCGTCCCTTCGTCGATTATGAATACATCTTTTTTATGATATAAACTTCTCGCTAATCCTAATCTCTGCAACTGTCCACCCGATAAAGCTAAGTTTTTATTGTCTAGTATTGTATTTTCTTTTTCTTCTAAATTATCAACAACCTCGACTAGCTTACAGTTTTCCAGAACTTCTCTAAATAACTTGTCGTTATATTCTTTATTTAAAATAATATTATCCTTGATCGATAAATTTAATAATTGCACTTTTTGATTCATCGTAGAAATTGCCGCTTTAATATCAAATTGTTTTAATTCTCTATTATCCCATTCTACACTTCCTTCGTAGTTCTTTAAATCACCATTTAAAATATTGATTAGCGTCGATTTACCACTACCACTTTTACCTTTTATTAAATACTTCTTGTTTTTCTCAAAAGTTAAATTAGGAAATTCTACCGTTTTATCTGGATAGTTATATTTAACATTAGAAACTACAATCGCCTTATCTAATTTTTCTACTCTCGGTAATCTTTGCTCTTCTTTAATTTCTGGGTACTTATTCAATAACTCATTTGCAGAAGCGAAATTCGGATATAGCTCGATTACTTTTGTCAATCCTCCAAAGAATTCCCCTGTATAACCTGATATCGCAAATATCATCGCAAATTCAATATACCCTTTATATGCGAAATATCCCGCTATGAAAATCAAAGCGATTTGGTTACCTGCATTTATTGTCACATTCAATCCTTGTAAAGTCATAATAGATTTTTTTCTATTAACTTTAGCATTTTTTATATTTTTTGAACCTACATTTACAATTCTATCTAATAAATTCAACGCAGAAAAGTTGTTTAGCATTTCTGAACTAGCCAGCGCATTCTCTAAATCCTTATTGAAATCTTCTGTAGCTTTTGAAATGTCTTTTGTCGTTGTTTTTATCGCTTTGTTGAAATACTTAGGTAGAACCATCATTAATAAAGACAATGCAAGCGAGATAATAAATAACGTAATATTCACCTTAAGTAGTGCAATTGTTGAGATAACAACTAAAGATATACTGTAAATCGCAAATAAACAATTAGCCGCATATTGCTCAAACTGCTGGATATCAGTAGTATTTAAAGCTATACATTCTGCTCCATTATTATGTTTCTCGTTATAAACTAACTTTTTCTTGAAATCTTCAATCGCTGTTTTTCTAAGACTTGTAGAAAAATTTTGAATCAACTTTTCAACGTATATCGCTCTGAAATAACCCAATGTATTCAAAACAACATATATCAACATAACTACAATAGTCGCCGACACCATAAATCTTAAGTTTTTATCTACCGTCGCTTGTATAATCAAACTAAATCCATAAGACGTCGCAACCTGTGTTGCTGCGCATAATACCGTAATAATAAATACTAGTATGCTATATTTTTGTTTAAATAATAACTTAAACACGATCATCACTCCTAACACTAACTTTTAAAATCCTTTTTACACTCTGACTCTAAAAGTATATTTATTATGTAAATTTT
The DNA here is from genome assembly GCA_938038035.1 of uncultured Gemella sp. GTDB lineage: Bacteria > Bacillota > Bacilli > Staphylococcales > Gemellaceae > Gemella. The sequence continues at coordinate 7,041 of CALHQV010000194.1, forward strand.
ATCAGAGATAATAAAG
>CALHQV010000195.1 GCA_938038035.1 uncultured Gemella sp.
ATGATTTAAATTAGAGTTTATCATTGCATCAATTATCTGAAATCCTCCCATTAATTCCCTAACTTTTAATGCATCTCTTATTTTTTTATTAAATGAATAATCTTTTTCTATATATGATCTATTTTGCTCCATTGCTTTATAAAAATCTTCCAATCTATCGCTATACATTATCCCCTTAGTTGTACTCCCTTTTCGTTGATAATAATTATATACTGAAACGTTAGTTACCACAATATTATTAGCCCCTACAATATGTTTATATGCTATAAATAAATCTTCATATATCATTCCCTCTGGAAATAGGTTGTTTAACAGTACTGATTTTTTATATAATTTTCCACATGGAGTAGCTTCAATTGTATTTCCATAATAAAGACTTTCTACTAACTCCTCTAGAGAATAATTCAATATTTCTTCTTTTACACTTTGCTTACTAGTTATTTCATATTTGTATACAACATTTAGTGGTGTAATCACTAAATCACTACGATATTTATCCCTAGTATTAACTAGATATTGAATTGCATTTTCATCATAGTAATCATCAGAATCTAGAAATACTATCCAATCAGCATTAGAATTCTGAACTCCTATATTCCTAGCTCTACCCTGTCCTCCATTATCCACATGAATAACCTTAACTCGACTATCTTTTTCAGCATATTCATCACATAATAATCCTGAACTATCTTTAGATCCATCGTTTACCAAGATGATTTCTAAGTCTTCAACCTGTTGTGAAACGACCGAATCAAGATAATTTCTAAATTACTATATGTTTGATTAAGTACACTTTCTACACTATATTTTAAAAATTCCTCAGCATTATAAACTGGAATAATAATAGCTACTTTATCCACAATCTAGATCTCCTTTAATAATACTTCAGCAATTCTTTCGCTGGCTCTACCATCTCCATAAGGATTACTTGCTTGACTCATTTTTTTATACTCTTCATTATCCTCTAATAGTAGCTTAAAGTTATTATAGATATCTTCTTCTTTTGTTCCTACAAGTTTTAATGTTCCCGCAGCAACACCTTCTGGTCTTTCAGTAGTATCTCTTAACACAAGTACTGGTTTCCCTAATGATGGTGCTTCTTCTTGAATTCCTCCAGAATCAGTTAAAATTAAATAACTCTTATTAAGGAAATTATGGAAATCTATAACTTCTAATGGTTCAATTAATTTAACTCTATCTTCTTCACCGAATATTCTATTAGCAACTTCCCTAACTTTAGGGTTTTTATGGATAGGATAGATTACTTTTACATTACTATTTTCTTGTAACACACGTTTAATAGCTTTAAACATATTTTCCATAGGTTCCCCAAGATTTTCACGTCTGTGGGCTGTTAACATAATTAAACGATCATCACCTATCCAATCAAATAATTCATGTTTATATTCTGGATTAATCGTAGTTTTTAATGCATCTATACCTGTGTTACCTGTAACGTAGATTGTATTTTCATCTCTCTTCTCTACTAAAAGATTTTCTTTTGCTTTTTCAGTAGGTGCAAAATTGAAGTTAGATACTATAGATACAGCTTGTCGATTGAATTCCTCTGGGAATGGACTATAAATATTGTAAGTTCTTAATCCCGCTTCAACATGTCCAACTTTTATACCAAGATAAAATGCTGCTAATGCAGTAGCAAATGTCGTTGTTGTATCTCCGTGAACAAGCACTACATCTGGTTTCTCATCTTCTAATACTGGTTTAATTTTGTCCAAAATTGATGTTGTAATAGTGAATAGAGTTTGATTATCTCTCATTATATCTAAATTATAATCTGGTTCAACTTTAAAAACATCTAATACTTGATTTAACATTTCTCGGTGTTGCCCAGTAACACATACTTTTACATCAAAATTCCCATTTCTTTTTAATTCGTTTACTAATGGACACATTTTTATAGCTTCTGGTCT
>CALHQV010000196.1 GCA_938038035.1 uncultured Gemella sp.
TATTTCTTTCTATTTACTATTTATAATCAAATTTTATTGTGATATCATATAATTAAACACTTCAAGGAGGATTATTTATGATTATTTTTAAAGAGCCTAAAGATGTTACTTTTGAACAAATATTGGATTACAAAGAAGAATTTGTTCTTAATAATGAAATCATTCAAGGTGCAGCTAATATGACTGCTTTATCTATCCCTGAGTGGGTAAAATTTGTAGAAAACACTAAGTATAAGGAAACAGTAACCCCTGGTTTTGTCACTGCTCATACTTTTTTCGCACTAGATAATGATAAGATTGTCGGCGTTATTAATGGTAGACATGAACTTAATGATTATCTTTTAAACTTTGGAGGTCATATAGGTTATAGTGTTAGAAAATCAGAGCGAAGAAAAGGTTACGGTAAGAAAATGTTAACCTATGCTTCTGAATTTTTGTTCTCACTTGGTCTAGAGAAAATTCTAATTACTTGTGATAAAAAGAACATTGCCTCAAAATGCACTATTGAATCATGTGGCGGTATCTTAGAGAATGAAATAATAGAAGAAACTAGAACTACATTAAGATATTGGATATATAAAAAATAAGGTTAGGTTGGAAATTAATCCAACTTAACCTTTTATTTCATCTCAACCACAGTAGCTCCCATTCCACCTTCGTTTTGCCCTCCGGTTCTATAGCTAGCTACATATCTATTATTTTTAAGATATTCTCCGATATTTTTACGAAGTATTCCTGAGCCTAACCCATGAATAATAGTAAATGTATCATAACCTTGAAGTATTACTTTATCCATATAGTTTTCAATCTCTCTTATCGCTTCTTCTGTATTTAATCCTATTACATTGATATCAATACCGACTTTTTTACTACTTACATTACTTGTGCTTACATATCTCTTAGCAACTTCTGGTTCACTATCGATTTTTCTAACTTCTTTTTTCTTAATATTTAGTTTCATAGCACCCATTTTAATTTGTAGGGTATTTCCTGAAATTTCTAATACAGTAGCTCTTTGATTATAACTTAGTACAAGAACATCATCACCAACCTGTATTTCACTATTATTAAACTTAGGTTCACTTTCTAATTTTCTTTGTAATTTTATATTATTCTTACTCTTATCCATTGAATGAAGTAATTCATTAAGTTCATGTTGTTTTAAAGAAGTATTGTCTTTAAATTCTTTATAAATTTCAAGCATCTCTTCTTTTTTCTCTTCTATTTCTTTATTTAACTCTATACTTAAATCATTATAAAGGCTTTCTTTATACTCTTCATATTTCTGTAGATTAGTATCAAGAGTTTGTTTTACTTCATCTATTTCATCTAATATTCTATTTATATACTCTAATTTATAATCATATTCTCTAATACTTTCAGATAGTTTATCGATAAATAAATTATTTTCTTTAGTATTTATCTCTAGTAACGAACTAGCCTCATCTATTACAGACTGTTCTAAACCTAATTTTGCAGATATGTTTATTGCATTTGACTTTCCTGGTAAACCTATAATAAATCTATATGTTGGTTTTAGTTTTTCA
>CALHQV010000197.1 GCA_938038035.1 uncultured Gemella sp.
TTATACTTATCACTTTATTTTTTGTTACTATTATGCGAAAATATAGTAAAGTCTTTTAAAAGAGGTATTTTAATGAACATAGTAGAAAATAAAGAATTATTTATAAGTCAGGCGACTGCTTTGGTATCAGGTGAAGAAAATTTAGTTACTAATTTATCAAATCTTTCAGCTTTATACAAGGAGTACTTACCAAATACAAACTGGGTTGGTTTCTATTTATTAGATGAAGATAACAACAACTTAGTTTTAGGACCATTTCAAGGGAAAGTAGCTTGTACTCGTATACCATTTAATAAAGGTGTATGTGGACACTGCTACACAACGCGAGAAACTATCTATGTTGAAGATGTACATAAGTTTCCAGGTCATATTGCATGCGATAGTGCCACTAATAGTGAACTAGTAGTTCCAATTATCCAAAATGATAAAGTTGTAGCATTACTAGATATAGATTCTATTGAATTCAATAGATTCTCTCAAGAAGAAGTTACAGCATTTAGCGATGTTACAAAACGAGTTTTTGAAAAAGTAATTTTTTAATAACAATACTAAAAGGAGATATACCAAAACAGTATATCTCCTTCTTTTATTAGTCTATAATACCTTTGAATCTTAGGTAGTTTTCGTAATCCATCTCTTTGTTAATTGCACCTTCTGGTGTTAATTCAATTACTCTATTCGCTATTGTTTGAATAAACTCATAGTCATGAGAAGTGAAGAATACAGAACCTTTGAAAGCAATAATACCTTCATTGACCGCTGTAATAGATTCTAAGTCAAGGTGGTTTGTAGGCTCATCTAAAAGAATAACGTTAGCTTTAGATAACATCATCTTAGATAACATACAACGCATTTTTTCTCCCCCTGATAATACGTGGGCACGTTTCAGTGCTTCTTCACCAGAGAATAACATTCTTCCTAAGAATGAACGTAAGTAAGCTTCACTTTCCTCTTCAGGAGAAGCATATTGACGAAGCCATTCAACTAATGAAAGTTTTAACCCTTCAAAGTATTCAGAGTTATCTTTTGGCATGTAACTTCTAGAAGTTGTAATACCCCATTTAACTGTACCACTATCTGGTTCCATTTCACCAGCAAGAATTTTTAGTAATGTAGTTTTAGCAACTTCATCCCCTAGTAAGATAACTTTATCATTAGGATTTACAGTGAAGCTTACATTACTTAATACTTCTTTACCTTCTACAGTTTTGCTTACACCTTCAACAATAAGTAAGTCATTTCCAATCTCACGATCTGGCGTGAAACGAACGTATGGATAACGACGGCTACTTGGTTTAATATCGTCAAGAGTAATTTTATCAAGCATTTTCTTTCTACTTGTTGCTTGTTTAGATTTAGAAGCATTCGCTGAGAAACGCGCGATAAATTCTTGTAGTTCTTTAATTTTTTCTTCTTTTTTCTTGTTGTTGTCTTCTGCCATTCTTCTAGCAAGTTGACTAGATTGATACCAGAAGTCATAGTTACCAACATAAAGTTGGATTTTACCAAAGTCTAGATCACAAATGTGAGTACAAATATTATTTAAGAAGTGACGGTCGTGGCTGACTACGATAACAGTGTTCTCAAAGTTAATTAAGAACTCTTCTAACCACTTAATCGCACTAATATCTAAACCGTTGGTAGGCTCATCCAGAAGAAGTACATCTGGGTTACCGAATAATGCTTGAGCTAAAAGAACTTTAACCTTAATAGCATTATCAAGTTCTCCCATTAGCATATCGTGAAACTCTACAGAAATTCCTAGACCTTCAAGAAGTTGTGCTGCGTCACTTTCAGCTGTCCAACCATCCATCTCTGCAAACTCACCTTCTAGTTCAGCGGCGATGATTCCATCTTCTTCAGTAAATGGATCTTTCATATAAATTTCATTTTTACGGTTCATAACATCCCAAAGACGTTCATGTCCCATCATTACGACATCGATAACTCTGTTTTCTTCGTATGCGAAGTGGTTTTGACGAAGTACAGCAAGACGTTCACCTTTTCCTAAAGAAACATGACCTTGTTGTGAATCAATTTCACCAGATAATAATTTTAAAAATGTTGTTTTACCTGCTCCATTAGCACCGATTAAACCGTAGCAGTTACCATTTGTAAATTTTATATTTACATCTTCAAATAACTTTCTATCTGCAAAACGTAAACCTAAATTTGTTACTTGTAACATTATTTTCTCCTTTAATTCTATAATTCTATAAAACTCTGTATATTACTTTATACTTAAACAATTAGTTAACATAGTTAATGACCGGGGATGATTCAAATATCGTGATTTCAAAAAAAATCAATATAGTCGAGTCAGCCCATTAAATACATTTTAAAATTCAATTAACCATATTGAGGCGACTTAATCAATGTGAAATTAAGAAATCACAATAATTAAGTCGCTCCCCTATTCTAATTATTCTTCGTCTTTTTCTTTTTTACTAACACTAGCGATTAAACTTTCAATGTGTAAAGCATACTCAGCTGTAGTGTCATATTGAAAAATAAGTTCCGGAAATTTTCTAATTTTAATTTTCTTAGCAACTTCACTTTTTACGAAACCTTTAATTTTCTTAAATGCTTCTTTTGTTTTTTCTTTTTCACGTTCTCCACCTAAAACAGTGTAGAAAACTTTTGCTTGAGAATAATCTCCTGTCAAAGCAACTTCTGTTACAGTAACAAATCCTAAATCATGATTCTTAACTTTTGTAGCTAATACGTATGTAATCTCTTTTTTAATTTGTTCTGCAAGTCTGTTAACTCTTAGTTCTGACATAAAGTTTGCCTCCTATTTTTTTACTTCTTCCATGATGTATACTTCGAAGACATCTCCTTCTTTAATATCATTGAAGTTTTCAACAGTCATACCACATTCATAACCACTTTGTACTTCTTTAACATCATCTTTAAATCTTCTTAATGTATCAATTTCACCTTCGTAAATTACTACACTATCACGAATTACACGTACTTTACCGTCACGCGATACTTTACCTTCAGTTACATAAGCTCCAGCAATTGTACCAATTTTAGATACTTTATACACTTGACGTACTTCTGCAAGACCTATAACTTTTTCTACGAATTCTGGGTCTAATAATCCTGTCATCGCAGCTTCAATTTCTTCAATAACTTTATAAATAATGCTGTGTAGACGAATATCTACTTGCTCAGTTTGAGCCATTTGTTTAGCATTATTATCAGGACGCACATTAAATCCAATTACTACAGCGTTAGATGCTACTGCTAAAGTAATATCAGATTCGTTAATCGCACCAACACCAGTATGAATAATACGTACATTAACACCTTCAACATCGATTTTAGCTAATGACATAGCTAAAGCTTCAACAGAACCTTGTACGTCTGCTTTAATAATAATGTTAAGGTCTTTCATCTCACCTTGTTTCATTTGCTCGAATAATGTATCTAATGATACAGCTGAATTTGCTTGACGAGTAGTTTCAATGTATTGTTGTTGACGTTTTTCCCCGATTTGACGAGCTGTTTTTTCATCACCGAATACTACGAAACGATCTCCAGCGTTAGGAACATCTTGTAACCCTGTAATCTCAACTGGTGTAGATGGTTTAGCAGTTTGGATATTTTTGCTACGATCGTTAATCATCGCACGGACACGACCAAATGTGTTACCTACTACAAGTGGATCTCCAACATTCAAGCTACCATTTTGTACTAATAATGTTGCTACTGCTCCACGACCTTTATCAAGTTTAGCCTCAATAACTGTACCTAAAGCAAGACGATTTGGATTAGCTTTTAATTCTTGCATTTCAGTTACTAATAAGATATTTTCTAATAACTCATCAATACCTTCACCTTTAAGAGCTGAGATTGGTACAAAGATTGTATCTCCTCCCCACTCTTCTGAGATTAGTCCGTATTCTACTAACTCATTCATAACTCTATCTGGGTTTGCTTGTGGTTTATCCATTTTATTAACCGCAACGATAATTGGTACTTCAGCTGCTTTAGCGTGGTTAATAGCTTCGATTGTTTGAGGCATTACACCATCATCAGCTGCAACTACTAAGATAGTTACGTCAGTGATTTTAGCTCCACGTGCACGCATTGTAGTGAAGGCTGCGTGTCCTGGTGTATCTAAGAATGTAATCTTTTTATCTTTTGCACGTACTTGGTAAGCACCAATATGTTGTGTAATCCCACCTGCTTCTCCAGCTGTTACTCGTGAATTTCTAATAGTATCTAGTAATGTAGTTTTACCGTGGTCAACGTGTCCCATAATAGTTACGATTGGAGCACGCTCTTTAAGATCTTTTTCAGCATCTTCAACTTCGAAGTAAAGATCTAAGTCTTCTTTATTAATTTCAACTTCTTCTTGGATTTCTTTACCGTAATCCATAGCGATTAACTCGATTTGCTCTAAAGTAAGAGACTGGTTAATATTCGCCATAATTTTAAGTTCCATAAATAATTTTTTAATAAGTTCAGTCGAACCTATATTTAGAACTTCTGATAACTCACCAACAGTCATTCCATCTTTAACTAAAATAGTATCTTCTGAAATTGTTTCTTCTGATGGAGCTTCAATAATTGCTGGTTGTTGTTTTTGAGTTTTTCTGTTTTTCTCTTTTTTAATTTTTTTCTTTTTATTTTTCTTACCTTCATTATTTGAAGATTGATCGTTTTGTATCGCTTTTTCTTGTTTTTTGAAAACACTATCTAGCTTAGCTAACCCCTCTTCTGTTAACATTGACATGTGATTAGATACTTCAATATTAGCATCTTTTAAAACTGTAATAAGGTCTTTTGATTGTTTTCCTACTTCTTTAGCGTACTCATAAATTCTGACTTTTTTCATTACTGTTTTCCTCCTTCTTCTAATAATTGTTTGAATTTTTTTATAAATCCATCATCAGTTATTCCTACAGCAACACGATTATCTCTTCCAATCGCAATACTTATATTTTCAATCGTAGAAAATTCGATACATTTTACATTGTAGAAATTAGCCTTGTCTGTTAATTTCTTTTTCGTATTGATACCGCAATCTTCTGCAATAACTAACAATTTGATTTTATTATTTTTTAAATTTTTTGTGATTAAATCTTCACCTGTAATAAGTTTACCTGCTCTTTGCATTAAACCTAATAAATTATATGCTTTTATCATTATTTTTGTGGAATTGACTTTCTATAGATTAATCTAATTACCTCATTATAGATAGGCTCCATAACTTCTGGTGATGCAGAGAAAAACTTCTCTAATTGTTTCTTTTCTTGTGCAGCTTTAATAACTTCTAAATCTGCTACTACATAAGCTCCACGTCCTGCTTTTTTACCAGTAGGATCTACAGAAATTTCTCCTTCTTTGTTCTTAACGATTCTTAATAAATCTTTTTTAGCGAACATTTCATTTGTTAATATACATTTTCTTGTTGGTATTTTTCTTTTTTTCACAAACAACACCTCACTATTCTGCAGCTTTTATGTCGATTTTCCAACCTGTTAATTTAGCAGCTAGACGAACGTTTTGTCCTTTTTTACCAATTGCTAGAGAAAGTTGGTCATCTTTAACTTTAACATTCGCAATTTTTTCTTCTTCATCTATATTGATTTCTTCTACTTTAGCAGGAGCTAATGCATTTGTAATAAATTTAACCGGATCAGCATCCCAAGTAATGATATCAATTTTTTCACCGTTTAATTCTTCTACAATACGGTTAACACGTTCCCCTTTGTTACCAACACAAGCACCTACAGGATCAATGTTTTTATCTTCAGCAAACACTGCTAGTTTAGTTCTCTCACCAGCTTCACGTGATACACTCTTAATTTCTACAGTTCCACTGTAAATTTCTGGAACTTCAATTTCGAATAATCTTCTGATAAATTCAGGGTGTGATCTTGAAGCTAATACGTGTGGTTTACTTCCACGAGTTGGATTATCAACTTTCGCGATGTAAACTTTAATTGGAGTTTGTGGAACGTAAGTTTCACCTTTAACTCTTTCATTTTCACCTAAAATCGCTTCAATCTTTCCTAATTTAACATAAACATATCTAGAATCAATTCTATCTATTGTACCTGAAAGAATTTCACCTTCATGTTCGATATATTCTTTATAAAGGATTTCTTTTTCAGCTTCACGAAGTCTTTGTAATAAAGCTTGCTTAGCAGCTTGCGCTCCAACACGTCCAAAGTCACTTGGTAAATCAACTACTTCATAAATATCTCCAACTTCATATGCTGGATTAATTTTTAATGCATCTTCAAGAGCAAATTCAATTCTATCATCGTAAACTTCTTCAACAACATCTTTTCTAATGATAAATTTGTAATCACCAGTTGTTCTATTAAAATCTACTCTTACGTTTTTTGCAGCGTTAAAATTCTTTTTATAAGCTGATAGTAAAGCTAATTCAATAGCTTCTACTAGAATATCTTCTGCAATCCCTTTTTCTTGTTCAATTAATTTTATAGCTTTAAGCAAATCCTTGCTCATCTTTCTTTCTCCTTTAATAATTAAAATTTAACAGCTAATCTAATTTTAGCGATTTTACTATAGTTAATTGTTGATTTTTTAACTCTCGCTTTATCTTTGTATTCTACAGTAATTTCTTCGCCTTCAACGGCTAAGATATCACCATAGAATTCTTTTTGATTATCAATTTTCTCATATGTTTTAATATAAACATGTTTCCCGACAGAATTAGTTACTTCTTCTAAGTCTCTTAAATCTCTTTCGATTCCTGGAGAAGAAACTTCTAAGTAGTATTTATCACTAATGAAATCTTCTTTATCAAGTTCTTCAGCTAGTTTTTCACTTAATAATACACAATCATCAAGTGTAAGACCACCATCTTTATCGAAGTAAATACGTAAGAAATACTCAGTTCCTTCTTTTACGTATTCTACATCATAAAGAGAAAATTCCGTATTTTCTGCTTGTTTTGTTGCTATTTCTTTAACTTTTTCTACAATACTCATACAGTACACCTCTTTCTTAAGTTTTTATTGCAATATAAAAGAGCGGAGAACCTTTCAAAATTCACCACCCTTTCGGTAATTTATTTCAATGTATGTACATTATATCACATGATTACAAATAAATCAAATGATAACTACATTTTTGTACGAATTACTTCGATTTTGTATCCGTCTGGATCTTTAATGAAGTAGTATCCTGGCGGGAATCCTGGTAAACCTTTAAGCTCTGTTACGTCATATCCTGCCGCTTTGTGTTTTTCGTATAGCCCTTCTAAATCTTCTACAGAAATAGCTATGTGCCCATATCCATCTCCAAGTTCATATGCACCATGATCGTAGTTATAAGTTAATTCTAACTCATAGTTTGAACCCGGTAAAGTTAAGTATACTAATGTGAACTTGTACTCAGGAAAATCTCTTTCACGACTTACTACAAAGTCAAATGCTTCAGTATAAAATTTAACTGATTTTTTTAAATCTGCTACACGGTAGCAAGTGTGTGCCATTGTTTGTACCATAATTTCCACCTCTTAAATTTTTTATTATAATATTGTCCATCCAATTGCAACTGCACCTAATCCAAGGTGTGTAGAAATAACGGGACTTATTCCATCTATGTCGACAGTCACATTTGAATAATTTTCTTCAATATATTTTTTAATCTCTTCTGCTTTATCTAATGCATCAACATGTAAAACACAAACTGTAATATGTTTTCCTTCATGTTGTCTATAGTACTCATCAAACAATTCGTACATTCTCGATACAACTTTTTTATAAGTACGAATTTTTTGGAAAGGTACAATTACCTTGTCATCAAAATGTAGTAATGGTTTTACTTGAAGTAAACTTCCTACTACTGCTTGAGCACCACTTAAACGTCCACTTCGTTGAAGATGAGATAGATCATCTGCCATAAAATATGCGTCCGATACTTTTTTCATTTCATTTAATGCTGAAATTATTTCACTAGAAGTTTTTCCTTCTTTAATTAACTTAGCAGCCTTGATAGCATAATATCCTTCAGGTCTACAAGAGACTTCAGAATCGAACGGATGAACATTCAATCCATCAACCATAAGACCAGCTACAGAGTAAGATGTGAATGTACCACTAATTCCACTAGAAAGTGCAATGGCAATAACATCAGTATACCCTTCTTCTTTTAGTTTTTCTAAGCAAGATACAACCTCACCTATAGCAGGTTGAGAAGTTGTAGGGAAGGCATTGTTTGGATCTCTTAGGTATTCGTGATATTTATCAAGTGGCATATCGATAACTTCTTTATACGAATTATTATCAATAATTAGATTTAAATAAACAGTACGAATATCTAATTCTTTCTTTAAATCTTCTGATAAATATGCAGTTGAATCCATAATTATAGCAATCTTTTCCACATTCTATCCTACTATCATAAAGATAGCTTTTCCTTTCTTAGAATTTTTCGATATTATAAAGTTCAAGCTCCACTTTAGTTTCTCTACCCATAAGCTCGATCATAACATCAGCTTTATAGTTATGTAAGTCTAAGTTTACAACTTTTCCTTCCATATCAACGAATGGGCCAGAGATAACACGAACATAATCTCCAACTTCAATATCAATATCTACAACATTCGATAGACCCATTTGTTGTAAAATAAAGTTAATTTCTTCTGGTAATAATGGACTAGGTTTAGAACCACCACCGTGTGATCCTACAAATCCAGTTACACCAGGTGTATTTCTAACTACAAACCATGAATCATCTGTCATTACTAACTCAACAAGTACATATCCAGGGAATGTTTTTCTATTAACTTCTTTTTTCTTTCCTGTTGGAGTTAAGATTGTCTCTTTTTCTTCTGGAACAACGATTCTGAAGATCTTGTCTTCCATACCAAGAGACTCAACTCTTTTTTCAATATTATCTTTTACTTTGTTTTCATATCCAGAATACGTATGTATTACATACCACTCTTTACTTACTGTATCGCTCATAATAACCTCTCTTATCTGCTGAAGTGTCTAATTCCAGCAGTTATTCCTAAATCAACTACATAGCTAAATAACATTAATATTCCAACTACAATAATAACAATTAGTGTTTTTCTAACAAGTTCACTAAATGTTGGCCAACTTACTTTACGCATTTCTGTGGCTACATTTTTCAAGAATCTAATCATTTATTAACAATCCTCCACATAAATTTCTTTACTCTCTACATTTTATAAATTATATCATAGTATAATTTATAAGTCTATATCTTTAAATATATTGCATTCTTGTACAATATACTATTGTATCATTAAATCAAAAACATTTCAATTAAATAAAGTTTCAAAGAACATCTAGGTTTTCTTGAAATTATTTTTCTAATAAATCATAAGTAGCCGTTAATGTATTTCTCATTAACATTGTGATTGTTAAAGGCCCTACTCCTCCAGGTACAGGAGAAATATAAGCAACTTTCTCCATGAACTCATCTAGATTTACATCTCCTACTAACTTACCATCTTTGTAGTTATTACCTACATCGATGATAGTACAAGTTGGTTTTACTTTTTCTTTACCGCTTAAGAAATGTGCAACTCCTACACAGCTTACGATAATATCAGCTTGTTCAATTAGCGTTTCTAAATCTTTAGTTCTAGAATGAGCAGTAATTACAGTTGCATTGTTTTGAAGTAATAAAGTTGAAATAGGTTTACCTACAATATTACTTCTTCCAATTACTAAAGCTAGTTTTCCAGAAATTTCCTCACCAGTTGATTTAATCATTTCTAAAATCCCTAATGGTGTACAAGGAATAAGTTTAGCTTCTCCAATCACTAACTTTCCAACATTTATAGGATGGAAACCATCTACGTCTTTTGATGGAGACACAGCGTTTAGAATTTTTTCTGCATCTATGTGTTTTGGCAATGGTAATTGTACTAAAATTCCGTGAACCTTATCATCACTATTTAATTTTTCAATTTCATTTAATAAATCATCAGTAGAAATTTCTTCTGGTAACTCGATTTTTATAGAATTTATATTATTTTCTATACACGCTTTATGTTTAGAATTAACATAACTTCTTGATGCTTTATTATCTCCTACTAAAACAACTGCAAGTGTAGGCTCAACACCTTTTTCTCTTAAAGCAGCTGCTTCGTTTTTAATTTCTTCTCTTAACTCTTTCGCGAGTTGTGTTCCACTAATGATTTTCGTCATTCTTTTTTCCCTTTCCAATTTTTAATTTTGATTGATTTTCTGTCCCACTTATTAATCTCTGTATATTCTTTTTGTGCATATAAATGACAAAAATACACATCACTATCATAATCCACTTATCAAATCCAGTTTCAAACAGACTAAGGTACCCAATAGCAGTTAAACTAATAAGTATACTACCTAATGAAACATATCCTGTTAAAAACAACGTTGAAAAGAATATAACTAAAAGTAACAAGCTTAACATAGGATATAAGAAGATAAATACTCCTGAACCCGTAGCTACGGCTTTTCCCCCTTTGAAGTTTGCAAAGATAGGAAAAACATGTCCTATCATTGCAAATGCTCCAAATACTGATAAAAAGTCTACTCTTCCTAACATCAATGTCGGAAGAAATGTTGCGATTATCCCTTTAGATACATCACATACAAATACTGTAACTCCTGCCTTTTTCCCAAGACATCTAAAAGTATTCGTTGTACCTAAATTCCCACTTCCAAGTGTTCTAATATCGGTATTGTAAAATACTTTCCCTACTATTAATGCAAAAGGTATCGAACCAATTACATAAGCTAAAACGCAAAATAATATTATTTGTGTAATCATAGACTACCTACCTAATAATAGCTCCGTACTCTGTAAGTGCAGAAAGTACTTTATCATGTACCGCTGTTACTTCTTCATCTGTTAAAGTTTTTTGTTTATCACTATATGTAATAGTTAAAGCTAGTGATTTCTTACCAACTAATAACTCAGCTCCAGCATATAAGTCGAATAATTCCACATTAGTAATTAATTTACTATTTACCGATTCAATTACATTATAGATATTTTGATATTCATCTTTAACATCAACTAACATAGCGATATCTCTTGTAATTTCAGGATATTTAGTTACCTCTTCATACTTAGGTTTAACTTTACTTTCTGAAATTACCTCATCTAAATTAATTTCAAATACATATGTAGTATTTAATCCTAGTTTGTCTGCAACTTGAGGGTGAACTTCTCCAATAAATCCGATACGTTTTTCACCTAAATATACCTCAGCGAAACGTCCTGGGTGCATACCTTCAAGTGTAGATTTTTTATATGTAACTTTTTCATCTAATCCTAAACGATCAAAAGCAACTTCTAAGTATCCTTTAGCTGCGAAGAAATCTAATGAGCTACTTTCTTTAAGCCATTTAGTTGCTCTTTCTTCTCCAGTTAGCGCAGCACTTAAGTATAGTGTTTCTTTTGGTTGGATATTATCATCTCCACTACCGAAGAAAACACGTCCAATTTCAAGAAGTTTTAGATCTTTTTGTTTTCTAGCCACATTATATTGAACTGTGTTTAATAATCCTGGAACTAAACTTTGACGTAATGTCGAGTGAGTTTCAGTCATAGGCATTAATAATCTAACTTTGTGATGATCTTCTAAAGTATATTGTGTAGCTTCTTCTTCAGACACTAATGAATAGTTAATTGTATCGTTAAATCCTAAGCTAGCATACACTGCGCGCAGATCACGTACCATTCTTTGTGAATAAGTTAAACCACCTTTAGTAGTTTTAGAGAATTTTGGTAATGTTGACGCTAGGTTATCATAACCATAAATTCTAATAACTTCTTCAACTAAGTCTTGTTTAATTGAAATATCGGGTCTTCTAGTAGGTACTTTAACTACTAAGTTTTCTCCTGTTACTTCTACTGCAAAACTTAATCCCTCTAAAATTGCTACGATTTCTTCAGTAGATAATGTAATTCCAAGGTAGTTGTTAATATATGAAGTAGTAATTTCTACAACTTTTTCTTCTTCTTTTTTAACTATTCCAACAGAACTTTCAACTACGGCATTCGGACATAATTCTAAAATTAATTCTACAGCACGATCAAGGGCTGCTTTTTGCATATTAGGATCAATTCCTTTTTCAAATCTAGCAGAAGAATCACTTCTTAATCCATGAGCAGCTGAAGTACGACGTACTGAAGTTGGATTAAAATATGCAGATTCTAAAATAATATTTTTAGTTTCTTCACTTACCTCTGTGTTTTTACCACCCATTACTCCTCCAAGAGCAATAGCACGTGTTCCGTCAGTAATTACTAAATCAGTTGTTTGTAATTTTCGCTCTTCTCCATCAAGAGTTTCTAGAACTTCACCTTCTTTAGCATCACGAACTACGATTTTATCTCCAACTAGATCTTTATCGAATGCATGCATTGGTTGACCAAATTCTAATAGTACGTAGTTTGTAATATCTACAATGTTGTTTATAGGACGAATTCCAGAGTTCATAAGTCTTGTTTGTAACCATAGTGGCGAAGATTTAACTTCAACATTTTTCACAACCTGACCTACATAGTTTCTACAAGAATCACTTTCGATAGCAACTTGTAATGAAGTATCTTCATAATTTTCTTCTTTTTCTACATCATTAAAATCAACTTTGTTATTGTATAAAGCTCCTAATTCATAAGTAAGACCACGCATACTTAGTGCATCCGCTCTGTTAGGTGTAATTGATAAGTCTAGGATATAGTCATTTAAACCAAGTACTTCAACAACATCAGAACCTAACTCTTGTTCAGTCTCAAATACATAGATACCTTCTTGATAATTTTTAGGCACTACACTCTTACTTAATCCTAATTCAGCTAATGAACAAATCATACCTTGTGATTCTACCCCACGAAGTTTAGCTTTTTTAATTTTAATTCCTGGTAATTTTGCTCCTACTTTAGCAACAATTACATATTGTCCAGCATCAACATTTGGTGCACCACAAACAATTTGTAGATTTTCTTCTTCACCAACGTTTACTTGACATACATTTAATTTTTCAGCATCAGGATGTTTTTCTTTAGATACTACATATCCAACTACAACGTTAGAAATTTCTTCTGCTAAATATTCAACACCTTCAACTTCAATACCACCACGTGTGATTTTTTCAGCTAATGCATTTGCATTATCTTCAACATTCGTATATTGTTTTAACCAATTATAACTTACTAACATTACTACCTCCTATTAATCGTTTCTATCACTATTGAATTGTTTTAAAAATCTAACATCATTTGTGTAGAAACTTCTAATATCGCTAATTCCATATTTTAACATTGCAACACGTTCTGGTCCCATACCAAACGCGAATCCAGAGTATACTTCTGGATCAAAACCAGCCATTTTAAGAACGTTAGGGTGAACCATACCAGCTCCTAAAATTTCAAGCCATTTAATGTTTTCTTCATCATCTTCATTTCCCCAAGAAACATCAACTTCTACTGAAGGTTCAGTGAATGGGAAGAAGCTTGGACGTAGACGAATTTTTTTATTTTCTCCGAATACAGCTTTAATAAAGTGCTCTAAAGTACCTTTTAAATCACTAAATGTGATATTTTTATCTACTACTAATCCTTCAATTTGAGTAAATTGGTGAGAGTGAGTAGCATCATCATTGTCACGACGGAATACTTTACCAGGACAAATAATCTTGATAGGACCTTCTCCATTAGCTTTTAACATTTCACGAGCTTGAACAGGTGAAGTTTGTGTTCTCATTAATAATTCATTTGTAATATAGAACGAGTCTTGCATATCACGAGCTGGGTGATCTTTAGGTAAGTTTAACATTTCAAAGTTAAACTTGTCAGTTTCTACCTCAGGTCCTTCAGCAATTGAATATCCCATAGAAATAAAGATTTCTTCAATCTCTTCAATAATTTTATTTAATGGATTAATTCCACCTAATTCAACTTTTTTACTAGGTAAAGTAACATCAATATCCTCGCTAGCTAATTTCAACTCTAATGCTGCCTTAGCTAATTCAGATTTCTTCTCTTCTATACTATCATTAATGAAAGTTTTTACCTCATTAACAAGTTTCCCAAAAGTAGGTCTTTCTTCTGGAGATAAATCACGTGCACCTTTCATAACTTCTGTTAGCGCACCTTTTTTACCTAAAAATTTAACTCTTAGGTCATAAAGTTCTTTTTCATCTTTAATTGTTTTAACTAATTCTAAATATTCTTTTCTTATATTCTCTATAGTCATAAGTTCCTCCTTAAAAATTTAATATAAAGACATTGCTATAAGTTCTATTATTTATCCAAAATAAAAAGCCCCTCAAGACTTAGTCTCAAGGGACGAATATATCGTGGTACCACCCGCATTTTAAAGCTATCTGCTTCCTTAATATGGTTTTTAACGGGTACCAACCGATTGTACTCATAATCTACTTATACAATTACTCATAAGCTGAAAATATATTCTCAGTTCATACAACTCTTTCAGTCACGAAGTTGCTCCCTGTTAAAAACATCCAATATACCGTCTTAATCATCGTTTTTTGAAAAATTCATACTTAAAATGATAATACAAATGTTCCCGAATGTCAACAGATATGGCTATTTGAATAATAAATTTCTTCTTGTTTTTGTATTTTTCATTCTACAAAATTATAATTATATTATTTGAAAAACTTTACTCATGATATAAAAGACTTCCGATTTTCATCGAAAGTCTTATAATAATTATTTAGTGTATTCTGCAACTAATGCTAATACTTCTTCAGTTGTTGAACACATAATAGCTTTATCAACTAATTCTTTCATCTTATCTAATGATAAGTTTTTGATTTGGCTACGTGCTTGAAGAATTGAAGTAGCTGACATAGAGAACTCATCTAATCCCATACCTAATAGTAATGGAATAGCTAAGCTGTCTCCAGCCATTTCTCCACACATTCCAGTCCATTTACCTTCTTTGTGAGATGCTTCAATAACATTTTTCACAAGACGTAAGATTGCTGGGTTATATGGTTGATATAAGTATGATACTTTTTCACTCATACGGTCTGCTGCCATAGTGTATTGAACTAAGTCGTTAGTACCGATTGAGAAGAAGTCTACTTCTTTAGCAAAGATATCAGCGATAACAGCAGTTGATGGAATTTCAACCATGATACCTAATTCGATATCGTTACTTACTGCAACACCTTCTGCTACTAGTTTTTCTTTTTCTTCTAAGAATAATGCTTTAGCTTCTCTGAATTCTTGAACGGTAGCGATCATTGGGAACATTACACAAAGTTTACCGTAAACAGATGCACGTAATAATGCTCTAAGTTGAGTTCTGAATAAATCTTTTTCTTCTAGGCAAAGACGAATTGCTCTAAACCCTAAGAATGGATTCATTTCTTTTGGTAAATCTAAGTATGGTAATTCTTTATCTCCACCGATGTCTAAAGTACGAACTACAACAGGTTTGTCACCCATTCCTTCTAAAACAGCTTTGTAAGCTTCGAATTGTTCTTCTTCAGTTGGTAGTTGATCACGTCCCATGTATAAGAATTCTGTACGGTATAAACCTACAGCTTCCCCACCGTTGTTGTTAACACCTTCTAAGTCAGCTGGTGTACCAATGTTAGCAGCTAAAAGTACTTCATGCCCATCTTTAGTAACAGATTTTTCTGAAACTAATTTAGCCCATTCAGCTTTTTGCTCTTCAAATTTAACGTGTTTTTCTTTTAATTCAGCTGTAGTAGCTTCATCTGGATTTACATATACAACACCGTCTAATCCATCAAGAATAAGAACATCTCCATTCTTAACTTCTTCAGTAATTGTACTAGTTCCTACTACTGCAGGAATTTCTAATGATCTAGCCATGATAGCTGAGTGAGAAGTACGTCCCCCAATATTTGTAGCAAAACCTTTAACATATTGTTTGTTAAGTTGCGCAGTATCAGATGGAGTTAAGTCTTCTGCAATAACGATAACTTCTTCATCGATTAAGCTTGGGTTTGGTAAGTCTACACCTAGTAAGTGAGCTAAAATACGTTTAGAAACGTCACGAATATCAGCTGCACGTTCTTTCATGTAGTCATTATCCATTGATTCAAACATTGAAACAAACATATCTGAAGTTTCTTTTAATGCATATTCAGCGTTAATTTCTTTTGATTGAATGTCAGTTTTAACAGTTCCCATAAATTCTGGGTCTTCTAAAATTAATAAGTGAGCTTCAAAAATAGCTGCTTTATCAGCACCTAAATTTTCATGAGCTTTATCTTTAATAATTGTTAATTCTTTTTTAGAAATTTCAATCGCATCTTCAAAACGTTTAACCTCAGCAACAACATCCTGAACTTTAACTTCTTTAACTGTTAAGTTTGGCTCAACAAAAATGTATGCTTTAGCAAAAGATATCCCTTGAGAGGCTGCAATACCTTTTAGTTGTAACATTTTATGCTAATCCTTCTTTCTTCATTGTTTCTTCTAAAGCTGCTAATGCTTCTGCTTCGTCAGCTCCGTCAGCGTAGATTACGATATCAGCGTCTTTTCCAACTCCAAGACTCATAACACCCATGATTGATTTTAAGTTAACTTTACGTCCGTTGAATTCTAATTCAATGTTTGATTGGAATTTAGAAGCAGCTTGTACTAATAAAGTAGCTGGTCTAGCGTGGATTCCTGTTTCGTCGATTACTTTAAATTCTTTTTGTAACATAGTTATGTCTCCTTTTATTTAAAAAAATATTTACATTCAAATAATAACATATGAAAGCAATATTTACAAGTATTTTATACTTATTCCACACTACGAATAGTGCTTATTCTATAACAAAGAAAACCGTTTCTTACACATATAGTATGCATTTACTACTCATGTATTGAAAATATCATGAAAACATTTTTTTCACTATAAATTAGCTTTACAATATAAAAAACATAAAAAAGTATCTATTACAAGGGAAGTAACGATACTTTTTTTTATATTATTCTTATTAGTTAAATTTAAAATTATTATGTTTTTATCTTTATACTGTAAACCTATTTATGAAAATTAAACCAATTCTCCTCCAAGCTTAATTATAGATTTAAATTTCTCATAATCCTCATGGTTTCTATTGAAGTCACGAGCATTTTTATTTACTTCCTTAAAATCAATACCTTGATCTTTAGCGGCAAATACACATCCACAGTAACATTGTCTGTATATATTATAGTCATTACACATTTCTACAGATCTTTTATAACCATTATTCTTTTTAAAATCTGACGGTAGATAATATATCGAAACTTGTTCTTGAAGAACATATCCAGCTTCATTTATTACAGTAGCATTTTTCTTAGGACTTAGAGTTAAAGCAGAAGCAAAATAATCGTAACCTAGCTCCTCAGCCTTCTGTGCAGAAGAGTCTAAACGCATCTCATAACAAATATGACATCTATCTCCTCCTTCTCTATCCTCTTCATGACCTTTTACAGCACTGATAAATTTACTAGGTGCGTACTCATCAGCTAAGAATTTAATCTTTTTGTCATTTCTTTTATTAAACTCTTCTACAAAATCTTTTTGCACTAACATACGTTTAATATATTCTTCTTTCGGATGTATGTTAGAGTTCGAGAAAAATATTGTAATATCACTAATCTCAGATAAATATTCTAATACATATGTACTACAAGGAGCACAACAAGAGTGAATAAGAATTTTTGGACGAAAATTAGTCTTTTCCCATTCTTTTATAAGTTCTTTTAGTACATTATCATAATTAATTTTTTGATTTTTGTGTCTAGTATTTATAAATTGTTTACTATCAATCATACAAATTCAATCCTTCTAATATTTCTAATATTTCACTACACAAGTTTAATATACTTTAATTTATTTTACAATTAATATCATTTCTAATTAAAAGACATTATCAATAACAACTAAAAATAGGTTCCGAAATATGAAATTTTAACATTTCAAAGCTAACGAAACCCATTATTTATTAATTATTCAACTTTATACGCTATTCCTAAATGCTGATATGCTTTAGGTGTAGCACGACGCCCTCTAGGTGTACGTTCTATGAATCCTTCTTTTACAAGATATGGCTCATAAACATCTTCTATAGTAATACTTTCTTCACCAATAGTCACAGCAATTGTTTCAAGACCAACAGCACGACCATCATAACGTTTTATTAAACACTCTAAGATTTTATAGTCTATATTATCAAGTCCTTTAGCATCTACTTGGAGTAAATCCAATGATTCAACAGCTAAGTCCTTCGCTATAACACCATCATTTTTTACTTGAGCGAAGTCTCTTACACGTTTAAGAAGTCTATTCGCTATTCGAGGTGTTCCACGAGATCTCATCGCTATTTCATATGAACTCTCTTCATCAATATCACATTCAAAAATATCAGATGTTCTTTCTATAATGTTTTGCAATTCAGAAATAGTATAAAATTCCAGTCGACAATGCACACCGAATCTATCTCTAAGAGGTGCAGTTAAAGCACCAGCTCTCGTAGTTGCACCCACCAATGTGAATGGTGGAAGCTCAATTCTAATGCTGCGCGATTCTTCACCTTTTCCAATTACAATATCAAGATAAAAATCTTCCATTGCAGAATATAGTATCTCTTCAATAGATCTACTTATTCTATGTATTTCATCGATAAAAAGAACATCCCCTGGTTCGAGACTAGTTAATATAGCAGCTAAATCTCCAGATTTCTCTATTGCAGGTCCTGAAGTATATTTAATCCCTACTTCCATCTCATTAGCAATAATTGTCGCTAATGTTGTCTTACCTAATCCAGGAGGACCATATAGTAAGCAGTGATCTAGAACTTCACCACGAAGTTTTGCAGCCTCTATAAATATTTTTAAATTACTTTTTATCTGTTCTTGTCCTATATACTGGCTAAGAAACTTCGGTCTTAAAGACTGTTCCTCACGCTCTTCACCAAAATTTTGGCTTGCAGATACCATTCTATCTTCCATAATTTCCTCCTTTCACCAATTATGCATTCATCAATAATTTTAATCCTTGTTTTACATATTCATCGACACCAGCGAAGTCGAATGCTGATAATTTTTTTTCGATTTTTGCAAGTTCTTTTTTGCTATATCCTAGAGCTTCCAATGCTAACATTGCATCACTTAGATAATTATTTACAGCAGTTGGAGCA
>CALHQV010000198.1 GCA_938038035.1 uncultured Gemella sp.
CTTGGAAGTGGAAAAACTGATCTTGCAAAATAGGGAACTTGGGATGACGCAG
Organism: uncultured Gemella sp.; assembly: GCA_938038035.1. Classification (GTDB taxonomy): domain Bacteria; phylum Bacillota; class Bacilli; order Staphylococcales; family Gemellaceae; genus Gemella. Next base: position 53 of record CALHQV010000198.1, read on the forward strand.
ATTGTGGTTACCCACGATTTACAATTCGCTGAAAATATCGCAGATCAGATTCTCAAGGTTGAGCCCAAGTAGGAGGTGCCGATGACTAATAAGAAAATTGCTTTAGTATTGGTTTCTCTCCTGATTTTCTTTTTAACAGCTTGTACTCAGAAGGCTAGTGATCCAAAGCAGGATAACTGGGATAAGTATCAAGATCAGGGGAGTATAACCATTGGTTTTGATAACACCTTCGTACCTATGGGATTTGAAGAAAAGAATGGCCAATATACAGGCTTTGATATCGACTTAGCACAAGCTGTCTCTGAAAAATTAGGTTTTAAGGTTCAATTTCAGCCAATCGACTGGGATATGAAGGAGACGGAACTGCAAAATGGAACTATAGATGCCATCTGGAATGGCTATTCTGCGACTGATGAACGCAGAGAAAAGGTTGCTTTTAGCATTCCATATATGGAAAATCAGCAGGTTCTGGTTGCTAAGAAAAGCCAGCAAATTCGTTCAGTAGAGGATATGAAGGATAAGACCTTGGGAGCCCAAGCAGGTTCCTCTGGTTATTTAGATTTTGAAGCCCAGCCAGACTTACTGAAAAATCGTGTCAAAGATCAGAAGGCCAATCAATACCAGAGTTTCAATGAAGCCTTGATTGATTTGAAGAATGATAGAATTGATGCCTTGTTGATTGACCGAGTATATGCAAATTACTATCTCCAGTCTGAAGGGATATTAAATGACTATAATGTCTTTTCAGCTGGATTTGAAAGTGAATCCTTTGCAGTCGGACTTAGACAAGCAGACAAAAGATTATTAAGAGCATTAAACCAAGCCTTTGTTGAACTGTACCAAGAAGGAAAGTTCCAAGAGATTAGCCATAAATGGTTTGGAGAAGATGTAGCAACTAAAGAAGTAAAAGAAGGAATCTAAATGACGGTTCCTTCTTTTTTCTTCTCATTTATCATACAAATATCGTATATCAATTGACATATTGATCTTTATTAGATAATATAGTAAGTATAGAAGATAACCTATAGCTATATATATTTATAGTTTTAGGCTATTTCTTATATTTAAACAACATATGTCAAATATATATTATATTGGAGGAATCTATTTATGTTTAAATCTAAAGGACGACATGTTCAACAATCGCAAATGGAGAAATTCACTCGTTACAGTATCCGTAAGGTTAGTTTTGGTGCAGCTAGTGTGGCTGTGGCTACTGGATTGTTTTTCCTTGGTGGAGGAAGCGTCCAAGCGGCTGAACCAGTAATTAATTCAGAACCTACAGAAGTTCAAAATTCTCAAAATCTAACTGATAAGTCCTCGGAACCCTCTAAGGAAGTTACTGGACAAGCATCTGCTACTGCTAAAGAGACTGATGGACAGAATAATACTTCTCTAAAAGAGTCTGATACTGACACACAAGCAAGTGCAGTTGAAACTCCAAATGTAGTGACAGAAAAAGTAACTATTAATACTGCATATTTAGAAGATTTAGTTGCTAAAGTTGAAAGTCGATTGAGTCAATTGACCGAAGGTAAGAAAACAAAATCAGTCATTGATGATGCTAAAAATTTGGTTCATAAAGTAAAAGAGCTTTTGGACGATGATGCAAAAACACAAGCAAAAGTGGATGCACTTGCTACACAACTTTCAAGTAACCTTAGCATTTTAAACAGTATCAAATCAGACACAACTGAAGAAGATAAAGTAAATAAAAACCAAGATCCACGAAATGGAAAAGAGATTCCAGGAAAAGGGGAGAGTGGTTTTAGAGAAGCAACAACTGCAAATCCAATTATTCCTGCTAAAGAGGGTCCAACAAATAATAATAAATTAGGATCAGGAAATAACCCAGCTGATGGTGTATTTGAAAGTGCAAAAGATCAATTTGGAGATGTTGACTTTACAAACTCTACAGAAAAAAGTACTAAAGTTGAGAAACAATGGTCAAAAAGTATTTTATCTGATAAGACAGGTAAAGCTACTACACAACTATTAACAGGTGGTATTACATACAACTGGAAAGAAAAAGAAATTTCTAATGAAATAAATGGTTGGAAAATTACAGATGCAAACGGAAATGCAGGAAAAGTAACTGCTATTAAACCAGAAGCAGCAGTTGCAGATGCAGGACGTGAAGCGGAGTATCAAGGGAAGCCAAGCAAGGTCTATGATAATCAAGGAACTATTAAAAGGAACTATAATAATCCTGATAATCCAACAGCAACAAATCCGCTTGGAGTTCATGCTGCAAATCAAAACTATGGAAATGGTGTAAACTATTCAGGAAATGTTGGAATACATAATTTACCTAAAGGATATTACTTAGAATTAGGTGAAAAAGGTACTAAGCTTTCTAAAGAATATGCAGTTAATGGAAACTCTAGATTAATGTTAAGTACAATTACTGGTGGTGCATACGGAAATATGGGTACTGCTGGAACAGGTGAACGAATAAAAATCACAATGTACGATGCAGTAACTGGAGAAAAAATTTCTAGTATTAGAGATGACCATACTATCGGTGAAAAATATGAATCAGAGCATATCTCAGCACCTTCAGGGGATGGAGGAAATGGTGATGGTTGGACTGAATACCGTGCCATTTATGAAGTTCCTCAATCTACTACAAGAGTACGTGTAGAAATTGAAGCACTAGATGATGGAACAGCAATTAACAATAGTTATTTAGCTGGTACTAATAGCAAAGTTAAAGATGGTTACTTTGTTGGAGCTGTCAATTTAGCCGTAGGTTCAGGAACGGAAATGACTACGAATGTTAAAACCAATGGTAAAGAAGGGAAATTCGGAGAAGATAATCTTTATAAATCAAAACAAAAAGGAGAATTAGAATTTACTGTTAATAGTGTTGGTGGGATTCGTCACTATGGTAGTGCTGAAACTGAAATCGAAGTTCCTGAAGGGGTAGTTTTACCTGAAAACATTACAAATCCTACAGGAAATGTTTGGTTTGGAAATGTTCCAGTTTCAGCCAAAAATATCATTTGGGATCCTCAAACAAGAAAATTAAAACTTCGATATAACACTTCGAAATTTAATAATGGAGTAGGACCTTATATAGGAGTAGGATCTAATGATGGTTCACGTCTATTTAGATTACCATTTACAACAACGGATAATTACAGAGGGACTGCTACATTTAAAGTAAGAACTTACTTACCAAATGGTTTAAGGGATGGAAAAGACAATCAACTTTTAAATACTGGTGATGTTTCAAATGCTGATGGAAAATATCATCCAGTAGTTAATGGTTTAAGAAATACAGACCAACCTGATTATTACTACAATAAAACGATTTATATCGATACAAAAAGACCAGATACACCAACAGTAGAAGCAGTACATACAGACAGTATTCGTGGTGAGAAAAAAGATGAAAATCAAGTAAAAGAGTTACTTGTCTCTGTTCCAACTAAAAATACAGATTTAACAAATGAAGCACGTGAGAAAAAAGATGTTGCTGAAAATGATAAAAATAATGGAGTAGATAGAGCACACACGGCTGGCGCTGAAACAGTAGATAAAGCAGTAGATAAAATCGGTGCAGCTATTGGTGGATTAACTTCAATGAAAGTTACTTTACCAAATAGTAAAACTCCAATTACACTCAACAAAAAAGAAGATGGTTGGTATATTGGTACTACAAAAGTTGAAGAACGTGATGGTAAATTAGTGGTACCAGTTCCAAAAGGAACAGATTTGACAGAAGCGAATGAGACAACAAATCCTGACAAACGTATCAAAGTTACTGTGCTTGATAAAGCAGATAACGAATCAGATCCAGCTTATGCTAATGTTCTAAACGAAGCTCCAACAGTAGCA
>CALHQV010000199.1 GCA_938038035.1 uncultured Gemella sp.
AGCGGCAGCAGTAGCAGCAAAAGTAGGAGCTGAAACACCTAAAGAAGAAGCTAAACTAGATAAATCTGGATTAGAAAAATACATTAACGAAGTTTCAGCTAATCTAGAAGCTGGAAAATACGCTAACAAGACAGAAGAGTCTATAGCAGTATTAAAAGTAGAATTAGAAAATGCTAAAGCTACTTTAGCAAATGCTAAAACACAAGATGAGTTAAAAGCTGCTTACAACAAACTTGTAACAACTGTAAACTCAAAATTAAAAAATAAACCAGTTGAGAAAAAAGAAACACCAGTGGTAGATACTACAAATGGTAAAGAGACTGTAGCTAAAAAAGCTGAGAATACAGAGCCAAGTGCAGCTAATTCTCACGCTACTAATGCAAAAGCAGAAGAAGGTACAGGATTTAGAAGAAACGATTCAGGTTCTCCTCAAGTTGCCAGTACAGTAAACTATGAGGATGCTTCATATGTAAGACGTAATGGAGTAACCTCTGCGGATACTTCTTTATCAGGGACTGGAACTAATGGTAAAACTGTAGTAGTGACAGTCGCAACTCCAGGAGGAGCTACAAAAACTTATGAAACGGTAGTAAAAAATGGAAAATGGACTGTGAATTTAGAGGCACCATTAAAATCTGGTAGTGATCCATACAATAAAGGTACAGATGAAACTAAGGTTACTGTTCAATACAAAGGTGAAAATAATAAATTAAACGATGAAACAAGAGTTTATCTTGGACGTCCAAAATTTGTTAACGATACAGTAGTTGCGGGACAAAAAGAAGTATTGGTAAAAGTTCCGAAAGACGCGAATAATTTATGGGTAGGATTCACAGGTTCTTGGGACCGTCAAGTAATTATGAACGGAGGGAATCCTCAATCTCAAGACGCATCAACGCTAACTGCAACTATGGCAGATACTCAAGATGATCCTATCTTCCACATTGTAAAATTAACATTCCTTAAAAACGCAATTAAAGAAGGTGCTAATGGAATTAACTTACAAGCGCAATCTGGTTACAGTGCAGCAGGAGGAGCTAAACCTGGAACAACAGAAGCAGCAGAGGCTAAACGTCTAGCATTAACTGCAACGAACGAAGCACCTACAATCGCGGCAACAAATAACGGAAGCGACGTAGTTGTGAAAAAAGGAGAAGCATTTGATATTGCAACTCTAGCAACAGTAGCAGACAAAGAAGATGATGCAAAACTTACAGTTGGTGAGCCAGTAAAAGCCAAGTTAGTATCAGTTAATGGAGCAAGTGCAACAACATTTAGTACTGCAACGCCAGGAGAATACACACTAGTTCTTAAAGCTGTGGATAGTCAAGGTAAAGACTCTGCGAATACTATTACTAGAAAAGTAATTGTAAGAGAAAACCAAGCGCCAACAGCTGAAATCCCATTCTCAGATCCAGCACCAGATAAAAAAGAAGTATATGTATATGCATCAGAAGTGAATTCTTTTGATATTAAAATCAAAGATGATAGTGGTAAACTTGCAAGTGCTGAGT
>CALHQV010000200.1 GCA_938038035.1 uncultured Gemella sp.
CATCGGATTGTGGTTCCGACATTCGGGGGTTCGATTCCCCTCAGCCGCCCCATTTAAATTTAATATCTTTAGGCGGCTTAGCCAAGTGGTAAGGCACGGGTCTGCAAAACCTTGATCACCGGTTCAAATCCGGTAGCCGCCTCCAATTTTACTCATCTTTTTATAAGGTGTTTTTTTTATGCCTAAATTACGGTTTATATTATTTATTATCCTCGTATTATGAAAATATTCGGGAATTTATTAGTAATTACCGAACATTATTCTAGTAATGTGAAAATTTCTCTTTAAAAATTGTTATTATTTCCTTTTAAAAGCTAGATATATTGTTTTTTTTGTGTTAAAATTATATCAAATTTATTTTAAAAATATCGAGGAGGAAATAATATGAAGAAAATATTATTGGCGTTATTTAGTTTTATTTTTGTCTTCTCTATCGTAGGATGTTCTACAAAGACTGAAACGAAAAAAGAAGAAAAAGTTATTAAAATGGGATTTGTTCCTCTGAAAAATAGTGAAAAACTTGTTGAAGATCTTAAACCAATCTCTGATTATCTTTCTGAAAGATTAGGGGTAAAAGTAGAAGCTTTTACAGCTAGTAACTATATTGGTGTAGTTGAGGGATTAGGTAGTGGAAGTGTTGATTTTGGTATCATTCCTCCATTTTCATCTTTACTTGCTCAGAAACAAAGTAATGCAAAACCTATACTAACATCTAAAGGTAAAACAGGAAAACCTGGATATACTGCTGAGTTATATGTAAGAAAAGATTCTGGTATTAAATCACTTCAAGATGTTAAAGGTAAAAAAGTAGCATTCGTAGATCCATCATCTTCATCAGGCTATATTTATCCAGGTGCTATGTTAGTTGAAGCTGGTCTTAATTTAGATAAAGATATTAGTTATCAATTTAGTGGTGGACATGATAAGAGTTTACAATTACTTCTTAACAAAGATGTTGATGTAATTGCGACATTTGATGGAGTGGAAGATAGATATGCAAAAGACTTCCCACAAGCGAAAACTGATATTCAGAAATTAGCAACTAGTGATATGATTCCTGGTGTTATGGTTACAACTTCTAGTAAAATGGATAAAGAGTTACAGGAAAAATTAGAAAAAGCTCTTCGTGATATTGAAAATGATCCAAAAATGAAAGAATTATTCACAAAGATGTTTAGTATCACTGGATTTACTGATGTGGACCAAGATGCATATAAAAAAGTAGAAGCAACTGCAAAAATTATGAATGTTGATTTAGACAAAGTAAAATAGAAATATGAACTTGGTACATAATGTGCCAAGTTTTTTTATGAAGTAAGTAATTATTTTGATTAAATAAAACACTTGAGATTTTTTACGTTTAATTTTATAATTAAATAATCAATCAGGAGTGTGAATGTAATGTACGCATATATTAAAGGAAAAATTTCGGAAATTAATCCGACAAATATTGTTGTTGATAACAATGGAATAGGCTATGAAATAGTTGTTGCGAACCCATACGAATATCAATT
>CALHQV010000201.1 GCA_938038035.1 uncultured Gemella sp.
TTTAACTATTATTTTCTTAATTATATTTATTACTAAAAAAACTCTGTAAATCTAAATAAAGATTTACAGAGTCAAATTTTATAATATTTTTATCCTATTGATCCTTCCATTTCAAATGAAATTAATCTGTTTAATTCAACAGCATATTCCATTGGAAGTTCTTTTGTAAATGGTTCGATGAATCCCATAACTATCATTTCTGTAGCTTGTCCTTCATCAAGACCTCTACTCATTAAGTAGAATAGTTGTTCTTCTGAAACTTTAGATACTTTTGCTTCATGCTCTAAAGACACGTTAGAATTTTTAACGATATTGTAAGGAATAGTATCTGAAGTTGAGTATTCATCTAAGATTAATGTATCACATTCAATGTTTGAACGCGAACCTTCAGAGTTTTTACCGAAGTGAATCCATCCACGGTAGTTAACTTTTCCACCACGACGAGACATTGATTTAGAAACAACTGTAGATGATGTTCTAGGCGCTAGGTGAATCATCTTAGAACCTGCATCTAGTACTTGCCCTTCACTAGCCATAGCGATAGATAGTGTACTTCCACTTGCTCCTTCTCCTACTAAAATACATGCTGGGTATTTCATAGTTAATTTAGAACCTAAGTTTCCATCTACCCATTCCATAGTTCCATTTTTCTCAACAATTGCACGTTTTGTAACAAGGTTATAAACATTTGTTGACCAGTTTTGGATAGTTGTATATCTGAATCGAGCATTTTCTTTGATAAAAATTTCTACAACAGCAGCGTGTAATGAACTTGCTGAGTAAGTTGGAGCTGTACATCCTTCTACGTAGTGTAGAGAAGAGTTTTTCTCAATAATAATTAATGTACGCTCAAACTGTCCCATTTTTTCACTGTTAATTCTGAAATATGCTTGAAGCGGTGCTTCTACTGATACATTCTCTGGACAGTAGATGAATGAACCACCTGACCATACTGCAGAGTTTAAGGCAGCGAATTTATTATCGTTGAAATCAACAGCTTTTGAAAAATATTCTTTGAAGATTTCTTCATGATTTTTTAATGCTGTATCAGTGTCTTCGAAGATAATTCCTTTTTCTTCGAATTGTTTATGCATATTGTGATAAACTACTTCTGATTCATATTGTGCAGATACACCTGCAAGATATTTTTGTTCTGCTTCTGGAATACCAAGTTTTTCAAAAGTATTTTTAATTTCTTGTGGTACTTCGTCCCATGAACGTTCTGTTTTTTCTGATGGTTTTACATAGTATGTTAAATCCTCAAAATCAATTTCAGATAAGTCTCCACCCCATGTAGGCATTGGCATTCTGTAGAACTCTTTTAATGCATTTAGACGGTATTCTAACATCCATTGTGGTTCTTCTTTTCTTTCAGAAATTGTTTTAACGATTTCTTTTGTTAATCCTTTATCAGTCTTGAATATAGATACATCTTTATCTGAAAATCCATACTGATAATCGGTAAACATTTCTTCATTTTTATTCAATGCAATCACTCCTTCTTCTATTTATTTTCTTCTAAAATTTTTTCTGTAATTTTCCATGCTAACGTAGCACATTTAACCCTAGCTGGAAGTTGAGAAATATTTTGTAATGAAATACTATCTTCTAAGTTTTCTTCATTAAATTCATTTCCCATAATCATATTTAAAAAGTCTTTAATCTTGGCATTAGCTTTTTCTACTGATAAACCTTTTAATTCCTCAGTTAACATAGAAGCTGAAGCTAGTGAAATCGAACAACCTGTTCCTACGAACTTAATATCTTCAATAATATTGTCTACTAATTTCATACTAACTGTTATTTTATCACCACAAGATGGATTCAACATCTCCAACTTATAACTACTCTCTATTTCCCCATTATTTCTAGGATGCTTACTATGATCTAAGATTACTTGTTTATATAAACTTTTTAAATCACTAAAACTCATTGTCAAAAAACTCCTTCGTTTCTTTTAATGTTTGAATAAAGAAATCAATCTCTTCTTTCGTATTATATAAATATAGACTCGCTCTTGCTACAGAGTATGTTCCTAGCTTTCCTAATAATGGTTGAGTACACTGATGCCCTGCTCTTATACATATACCTTTTTCATCTAAGAAACTTGTTAGATCATGAGGATGGACACCCACCAAGTTAAAAGTTATTAGTGAAACTCTCTCTTCTATATTCTTTGTTCCATAAATCTCTATGTTATCAATCTTAGAAAGTTCAAAATACATATATTCAGTAAGTTCTTTAGTGTACTTTTCAATATTGTCTAATCCGATACTATTTAAATACTTAATAGTTGCTCCTAATCCTGCGGCTTGTGCAAGCAGTGGTGTGCCCGCTTCAAATTTATCAGGAAGAATTGCCCATGTTGCTGAATTATCTTCAACAATACCAATCATTCCTCCACCGAATTCAACTGGATCAAATTTTTCTAGTAGCTGTTTTTTACCATATAAAACTCCAATACCAGTAGGCCCACACATTTTATGAGCACTAAAAGCTAAAAAGTCACAGTTCATTTTTTGAACATCAATCTTTAAATGAGGAACGGATTGTGCCGCATCTACTACAAAATAAATATCTTTATCTTTTAATAATTCACCAATTTCATAAACTGGGTTTATATTACCTAGTACGTTAGAAGCATGACACATTGATACAATTTTAGTTTTATCTGTGATAAACTCTTTCAGTTGATCAATACTAATTCTTCCTTCTTCATCTAATTCTAAATATTTAAGAACAAGATTTTTTCGTTTAGCTAGTTGCTGCCAAGGGATAATATTAGCATGATGTTCCATGTAGGTAAGGATAATTTCATCACCTTCAGTTACATCTTGTTCTAATATTCTTGCTGCGAAATTTAAACTTTCCGTAGTTCCACTAGTATAGATTACCTCTTCATAACTACTTGCGTTTATAAATTCTCTAACTAACTCTTTAGATTCTTCGTATATTTTCTCTGATTCATTGCCTAAGGTATAAACAGATCTATGAATATTTGAATTATAGTTTTTATAGTAATCTGCAATAGCATCTATCACTTGGTTAGGTTTTTGAGTAGTAGCTCCGTTATCAAAAAATATCAAAGCATTATCCGATATTTTTCTATTTAATATAGGAAAGTCTTCTCTATATTTACTAAAATCTATCATTATTATTCACTCTCGTTATTGTTAATTTTTTCATCAATAAGAACTGTTACAAGTTCTTTAATTTTATCTACTGTCAATTCAGAGATAACTGGAGATAAGAATCCATGAACTAATAATCTACTTGATTCTTTTCTAGTTAATCCTCTACTTTGTAAGTAGTATAGTTGCTCTTCATCAATACGACCTAGAGACGCTCCGTGACCTGCCATAACATCATTTTCGTCAATTAATAGCATTGGGTTTGCATCTGCTTTTGCTTCAGATGAAAGAGTCAGCATTCTTGAACTTTGGTAAGCATTAGAACCTGTTGCGCCTTTAACGATAAATCCAACACCGTTAAATACGATATGTGATCTATCTAATAATACACCATGTTGAAGAATATCACCTTTACTACTTAAGCCTTGGTTAACTACTTCACTATTGAAGTAAGTTTTTTGTTCTTTAACTCCTAGAGTTACAATTTTAAGATTTGCTTCAGAACCATCTCCTAGAATATTCGTTGTATTATCGTGATATACATCTGCCTCATCCATTGCTGCTACATTCCAGTTGATTAATGAATCTCTATAAGTTAAACCACGACGTAGTATAGTTCCGCGTTTTTCACCTGGTTGGTTCGTAATTGAACTATAGTTAACTTGAGCTCCTTCATGTGCAACTACTTCAGATACTAAGCTAAATGGTGCCTTATCCTCTTTTTGATTATTTACATAGTTTTCAATAAAGTTGAACTTAGCGTTATTTCCAACCTGAATAGTTACATGGTTAAATAAACTCTGTTCTTTATCAGAAACCACAATATATTGAAGCGGTTCTTCAATTACAGCATTATCTTTAACATCAATAAATAATCCAGCATTTAATAATGTATAGTGAACAGCTGTTACTTTGCTTTCTGCATAGTCAACTACACTCATAAAACTATCTTTAATGTGATCATCATTCATAGCAGTAAAAATATCTTTAATAACAACTTTATCAGCATATTTTTCTGGAATATTAATATGTACAATAGTATTGTTCTTTTGAACTACAGCAAAATCATCGCTATTAATACCATATGCAGCTATATCTACATTTCCTTCATTTTCTAATCTTAGAGTTGAAAAATCAACATTAAATAAGTTCCATCTTTCTAACTCCATCGACTCTAATTTTGGAAAAGGTAACGTATAACTCTTATACAAAGCTAATTTTCTAGTATTTAAAAACCAAGTAGGCTCATTAGTATTAGAAAATATGCTTTGTAAAGTTTTAATACTTAGTTTTAATTTATTATTCTCCATATTAAACCTCTTCTTTTAACCAGTCATAACCTTCTTTTTCTAAACGAAGTGCTAGTTCAGGTCCACCTGATTTTACGATTTTTCCATCCATAAGTACGTGTACAAAATCTGGCTCAATATAATCTAATAATCTTTGGTAGTGAGTGATGATTAAGCAACCGAAGTTTTCTCCACGCATTTTATTAACACCTTTTGATACAATTTTCAGTGCATCTATATCTAAACCAGAATCAATTTCATCTAGAATAGCAAATTTAGGTTCTAACATCATCATTTGTAATATTTCGTTACGTTTCTTTTCTCCACCAGAGAAACCATCATTTACATAACGTTGAGACATTTTTAGATCCATTTCTAAAAATTCCATAGTCTTATCTAATTTTTTAATATATTGCATTAAAGGAATACTATCTTCACGTTGTGCATTTATTGCAGATTTAATAAATTCTGAAGTTGGTACTCCTGGTACTTCAGATGGATATTGCATTGCTAGGAATAGACCAGCACGAGCTCTTTCGTCAACTTCCATTTCTAATACTTCTTCACCATCTAATAAAATACTTCCACCATCTACTTCATATTTAGGGTGTCCCATAATAGCTGATGCTAAAGTAGATTTACCTGCACCATTTGGTCCCATTACGGCATGTATCTCACCAGATTTAATTTCTAAATTAAGTCCTTTTAATATTTGTTTTTCATTAATTGATACTTCTAGATTTTTTATATCAAGAACTGACATTTTATTTCCTCCATCTCATATATTTGTT
>CALHQV010000202.1 GCA_938038035.1 uncultured Gemella sp.
CATGAAGGTATTAAGTAGTATAGTTTTACATAATGAAATATAGTGTTTTTTGAATTATCAGAATTTTTATATTTTTTTTGAAAAAACATATTGACAATAAAAAAAAGTGTTGCTATAATGTAAACAAGAATTAAACGTAAAGGAGAAAAAAGATTTATGAAACTGTATCAAGTTGACACGCTACAATTAAATATTCGTTGGCAAAGCCACTAGATACTGAGTCGATCTTGTTTCTTTTTAACATAGATACGGCTCTCAGGTGAGAAGTAAGTATCTATGTGGATTATTTGTGATGGAAAAATCGAGACCACATAGAAATATCTAGGTGGTTTTTTATATTATTAAAATTATACGTAAGGACCACTGGATAAAATTCTAGTGGTCTTTTTATATAGATACGCTTCTAAAATTTGATTACAAAAAATATTATTAAAGATAAAAGTAAAAGGAGATTATTAAAATGAAAGTAAATAAAATTTTTGTAGCATTCGCGGTATTATTAGTTTGTGTATTAGGTTATGGGTTCTTCTCTAGTAAAAAAGGTGAAGAAACTAAAAAAGTTGATAACAAAGAAGTGAAAGTAGGGGTACTTCAATTACTTAGCCACCCAGCTCTTGACCAAATTTATAAAGGTTTAGAAGATGGACTTAAAAAAGAAGGATATGAAGTCGGTAAGAACTTAAAAATTGATCTTCAAAATGCTCAAGGAGATCAAAGTAACTTAGCAAGTATGGGTCAAAAATTAGTTACAGATAACAACGATATTTTAGTAGGTATTACAACACCAGCTACTTTATCACTATCAAATGCAACTAAAGATAAACCAATCATCATGGGTGGTATTACTTATCCAGTTGAAGCAGGACTAATTAAAGCTGAAGACAAACCAGGAAATAACATTACTGGTGTAAGTGATAGAACTCCGATTAAACAACAACTAGAAATCATGAAAAAAGTATTACCTAACATGAAAAAAGTAGGTATTTTATACACAGCTAGTGAAGATAACTCTGTAAAACAAGCTCAAGAAGCAGAAAAATTAGCTAAAGAATTAGGATTAGAAGTTAAAGTTTCAACAGTAGCTAACACAAATGATATTCAACAAGTAACAGAAAGTCTTGCTTCACAAACAGATGCGATCTTTGTACCAATCGATAACACAATTGCTAGTGCAATGGCAACAGTAGTAAAAGTAACAGATGCTAAGAAAATTCCTGTATTCCCATCTGCAGATACAATGGTAGCTGATGGAGGAGTTTTAGGACTAGGTGTTGACCAATATCAAATCGGGGTTGAAACTGCTAAAGTTGTAGCTAAAGTATTGAAAGGTGCAGATACTAAAGATATGCCAATCGTTCTTGCTAATGAAGGTGTAATTTACTTAAATGAAGCAAAAGCAAAACAATTAGGAATAGAAATTCCAAAAGAAATCAAAGATAAAGCAAAAGTAGTAGATAAAAAATAATATTATTGATATTATATTATTAAACAACTATTGAGGTAATAAATAATTAAAAAGGGGCGACTCATTAAATCAATAGAAAATAATTATTGTTTATGAGTCGCTCCATATTATATAATCTAGTTCAGAGGAAATATTAAATAAAAGAGGTGCGGAATGGATTTATTTATTTCAGCGATTTCACAGGGAATGCTGTGGGGAATATTATCGCTTGGATTGTTTATAAGTTTTAGAGTATTAAATATTGCGGATATGACTACAGAAGGTGCCTATCCTTTAGGAGCAGCTGTCTGTGTTATTTGTATACATAATGGGATCAACCCTATTATAGCTACATTGATTTCGATAGTAGCAGGTATGTTAGCAGGTCTTGTTACGGGATTCTTAATTACTGTTTGTAAAATTCCAAGTTTACTTGCAGGAATCTTAACAATGACTGCATTATTATCAGTGAACCTTAGAATTATGGGTAGACCAAATTTAAGTTTAATCAATAAAGATACAATTTTCAGTAAAATTCAAGGATTAAACTTACCAACTCATTATGATACTGTATTTGTTGGAATTATTCTTTCTGGATTAATTATTATTGCTATGTCTTTATTCTTTTCAACGGAATTAGGTCAGAGTTTAATTGCAACAGGAGATAATGAGAAAATGGCGACAGCATTAGGTATTTCTACAAAAACAATGACGATTTTAGGATTAATGCTTGCTAATGGAATTATTTCTTTAGCTGGTGCGATTTTAGCACAAAACAATGGTTATTCAGATGTAAACAGTGGTATCGGGGTAATAGTAGTAGCGTTAGCAGCAATTATTATTGGGGAAGTAATCTTCAAAGATGTGGCTTTTACGTCAAGATTAGTTTGTGTAATTTGTGGTGCGATAATTTATAGATTACTGCTAGTTGGAGTGTTAAAATTAAATATTATTGGAGCTAATGACTTTAAATTAGTTTCAGCTTTAGTAATTGCTATATTCTTAACTCTACCTCAATTAAAATTAAAAGCTAAGAGAAAGGATGCGTAGAAAATGTCATTTATAAAAATTAATAAAATAGATAAAACATTCTTTCCAGGAACTATTAGAGAGCAACATGCTTTAAAAAATGTTAGTCTTGAAATAAAAGATGGTGATTTTATTACTATTCTCGGTGGAAATGGAGCAGGGAAGTCAACTTTTCTTAATGCCTTAGCGGGTTCGTTCTCACTAGATGGTGGAGAAATCTTAATAGAAGGAAAAGATGTAAGTAATATAGTAGAACATAAGAGAGCAGGATTTATTAGTAGAGTTTTCCAAAATCCACTTGATGGAACAGCTCCTCGTATGACTGTTGCACAGAATATGTCTTTAGCACTACGACGTGGTAAAGTTAGAGGTTTTAAATCAGGAACTACAAAAGAAGATAGAAAACTTTTTAAAGAATTGCTAGCGACTTTAGACTTAGGGCTAGAAGATAGATTAGATAGTGAAATGGGTCTTTTATCTGGTGGCCAACGTCAAGCTATTGCACTTTTAATGGCGACTATGACAACACCTAAACTTTTGCTTCTTGATGAACATACAGCAGCATTAGACCCTAAAACACAGAAGAAGATAATGGAACTTACTCGACAAAAGATTGAAGAGAAAAAATTAACAGCTTTAATGATTACTCACAATATTCAAGATGCGGTGAAATACGGTAATAGAATAATAGTACTGCACCGTGGAGAGTTAGTTCGAGATATTAGTAAAGAAGAAAAAGAAAAACTAGATGCAAAAGCATTATATGAATTACTTTATAATTTAGAAGAGAGTGAATAAAAGTAACGAAAGCGACTTAGATATGTGATTTTATAAATTACTATTTTAGGTCGTTTTTTCATTTTAAATTCATATATATAATATATACTGATTTTGTTAATAAATGTGAATTTAAAATTCCATAGAATTTGATAACTATTATTTTACATTTATAAATGAATTAAGTAAAATATAGAAGAAATTTAGTATGAGGAGATTTTTATGAAGATTCTTGTTGTAGAAGATGAACGCGATTTGAATAGAATAATTACTAAACACTTAAAAAGAAATAATTATAGTGTAGATAGCTGTTTCGATGGTGAGGAAGCTCTAGATTTTGTTAGTTATAGTGAGTATGATTTGATTATTACTGATATAATGATGCCAAATGTTGATGGCTATGAATTTATCAAAAGGCTTCGTGAAAGTAAAAATAATACACCAGTTATAATGTTAACGGCAAAAGATACTTTAGAGGATAAAATTATCGGTCTAGACAGCGGAGCTGATGATTATATAGTAAAGCCGTTTGAGTTTGATGAGTTATTAGCTAGAATAAGGGTTCTGATGAGACGTAACTATGGTTTAGCGACTAATGTTATTCAAGTCGATGATGTAATTTTGGATATTTCGAAGAAGCAAGTGTTAAGAAATGGTCAAAATATTGGTTTAACAGGTAAGGAATATGAAGTACTAGAATATCTTATGAAAAATAAAGAGAGTATCTTAAGTCGAGATCAGATTCTCAACCATGTTTGGGATTATGATTATGATGGTGCTTCGAATATAGTCGATGTAATTATAAAAAATATTAGGAAAAAACTAGATAATGGAACGGAAAAAACCATTATTTATACCAAAAGGGGGCTAGGATACTTTGTTAAATAAAATTAAGAAACTTTCATTCTTTCCATTTAAAAAGGTATCTTTAACTTTTAAAATAACATTATGGTATACAACGTTTATAGTTTTACTAATAGGATCGTTACTAATAGGGATATTTTTTGTTAGAGATAGTGTTGTAGAGAGTGGATCTAAAAAAAAGTTAATAGAAGAGGTAACGGAAATTTCAAGTGGTAAGGATAAGTTTACTCCATTTGAAGATGGTGTTACATTATCTGTATATGATAAAGATGGTAACCTTGTTGCAGGGTCGGTGCCTAGAAATTTTAAAGTAAATGATTTTAGTCTTGGGGTTATTTCTGAGTATAAAGATGTGAACCATAATAAATATTTATATTATGATTTAGAAACCAGTTCAGCTAGATTAGGTAATGGGAAATATGTAAGAGGTATTGTTCAAGTTACCAATAATATTAATGGTTGGATATTGCCTATAATTATAAGTATTGGTAGCCCGTTTGTTATTATTATAATAATGTATGGTGGATATTTGATAGTAAGAAGTTCATTGAAACCCGTAAGAGATATGACAGAAACAGCTGAGGCTATTGCTCAGAGTAATGATTTAAGTAAAAGGATAAATATAGAGGAAGGAACTGATGAAGTTCACAAGTTAGGTAAAATTTTTAATGAGATGTTAGAAACTTTAGAAAATTCATCAAAAAGAGAACGCCAATTTAGTTCAGATGTATCGCACGAACTGCGAACACCAATTTCTGTAATAATGGCAGAAAGTGAATATGGTGCGAAATATACGGATTCTATAGAAGATGCGAAAGAATCGTTTGATGTAATAGAAAGACAGAGTAAGAGAATGACATCTATGATTAATCAGATTTTAGAATTATCTAGACTAGATAGTCGTTTGGAAATCCCGAAACAAGAACTTAAACTATCTGATAAGATTAGCCATACATTAGAGGATTATAAAATTCTATTTGATAATAAAAATATAAAGTTGTCTATGAATATAGAAGAAAATATATCAATCTCTGCAAATGAAGCTTTGATTATGCGTATGATAGATAATTTATTGTCAAACGCTTTAAAATACGCTGAAACGGAAGTAACAGTTTGTTTAGCTAGGAGAAATAGAATAATTCTTGAAGTTGCTGATGATGGTATTGGAATAAGTGATGATGAGAAAAAACTTGTTTGGAACAGATTTTATAAAGTAGATAAATCAAGAACAACGACTGAAGATAATTCTTCAGGATTAGGTTTGTCTATTACTCAAAAAATAGTAGAATTGCATGATGGTAAAATAGCAGTTTTAGATAATAAGCCAAAAGGAACAAGATTTGTAGTGAATCTTTAAGAATAATGAAGGCACACCTTTAAAATAAGAAGGTGTGCTTTTTGTATTGTAGAAAATTTTAAATTAATAAAAATCTTCATTTAACGTTCATAAAATAAAGATATAATAAAAATATCAAAAGAGAGAAACAAAAGTGAAATCTTCATTTAACGTTCATAAAAGAAATATATAATAAAAATATAAAGAAAAAGAGGTAAATAAAATGACAAAAAATATTAACAATAAAGAGATTGAAACACTAGAAGGAGTTTACGAAGAAACGATGAATGATCAGTATGAATATAATGAACAACCAAGAAAATCAAAAAGAAACTTTCTAAAACCATTAATTATTGGTGCATTAGCTGCAGTTTTAACAGGTGGAGTAGGAGCGTATGCATACGATAAGTATGAAACAGCACAAAGAGCTAAGATTCAAGAAGCGTATTCGAATGTGAAGTTGAATGTCGGACAGCAAACAAATCAAAATAATAGTGGGAATAATAACAATAGTAACAATAGTGATAATGGTTCAAACAGTAATTCACAAAATGATAACCAGTCTTCAAATGTTCAAAATAATAATATCAACACTCAACAAAATGTACAAAACGTAAAATCACAACAAGAAATTCGCACTATAGTAGCACAAGCAATTTCAACGCCAGAACAAAATATTAATTTTGTAAAAATTAAACCTGAGTATGAGGATGATTACGCAGTTCAAAATAATGGAGTACCTTTATACGTTTATGAAATAGAAGCTCGTGCAAATGGATTAGAATATGATCTAAAAGTTGATGCTGTGTCAGGAAAAGTTTTAAAAGTAGAAATAGATAACTAAAAAAATAAACTGATAGTCTAGAAATAATATCTAGATTATCAGTTTTTTTTGGTGAGGACTTCACATATAAATTAAATATGGTTTGACCTTTTAAATTTTTACTTATTTTTGTTATTGTTATAAATATAATATCCAATGAAAATAGCGACTATTAGATATAAATTAAAGTTAGGGTTGGCAATATAAAATAGCATTGCCTTATATGATAGACGCATTAGTAATCCTTGGATAATTGATGGTGCAAAAAGTAAAACTAGGATTATAGAATTATCCATCTTCCTTGCTAATAATATTATAAAAAATAATATCAGCAGAAGAATTAGTATTGCTAAATA